>JAAYCL010000022.1 GCA_012729785.1 Chlamydiota bacterium
TATGTCCGTGCTCGTGAAGACCGTCGTCCTCCTGATGCTCTCCAATATCTTCATGACGTTTGCCTGGTACGCCCATTTGCGGAACCTGAACAACCGGGCCTGGTTCATCGCCGCCCTCCTGAGCTGGGGCGTGGCGCTCTTCGAGTACCTCCTGCAGGTCCCCGCCAACAGGATCGGCTACGGCACGCTTTCCCTGGCGCAGCTCAAGATAGTGCAGGAGGTGATCACGCTCTCCGTCTTCGTCCCGTTCTCCCTCTTCTACATGGGCCAGGAGATGCGGCTCAACTACCTCTGGGCGGGGTGCTGCCTCCTCGGGGCGGTCTTTTTCATCTTCAAGGGGTAGCGGCGGAACACCGCGGCGTCGTTCGCAAAGGGGCTGGCGCCTTGTGCGTCCCCTGGGGGGGGGGGCCGGGATTCCAGGAGATCGCCCCAAGACGCGTGCGACATCCTTTCCTTGCCGTCTCATGGGGCTGGCTCCCCCCCCCTGACCCTCCCTCTGCACCCAGACTCGGGGGAGGGGGATGGGAGGAGGGCGGGGTGATTGTCCCCGGAGGATTCCGGGAATCCCCGAGGATTTCGATTCCGCCGGGGAAAGCCGCGGGGCGGGGGAGCCGATTCTCCTGCTTCTCCTTGCGTCGGCCCCTCGAAGCTGATACAGTCACCGGACGGGGCACGGGCGATGAAGAGGATGCGGATCCGGGTCGGCGGCGTCGTGCAGGGTGTCTGCTTCCGGTACTACGCGGCGCGGGAAGCGGCGCGCGCGGGCGTCTCCGGCTGGGTCCGCAACACCCCCGACGGCCGCGTCGAGGCGGTCGTCGAGGGCGAGGAGCCGGACGTGGACTCCATAACCGGCTGGTTCCGGCACGGGCCCCCCGACGCCGTGGTCGACGAGTTCCACGCGGACGAGGAGCCGTACCGAAACGAATTCGACGGCTTCCGCGTGCTCTCCTGAACAGGGCGCGACGCGGCGCCCCTCAGCGGACCCGGTTCTTCCCGGCGCGCTTGGCGCGGTAGAGCGCCTTGTCCGCCTTGAGCACCAGGACGTCCCTCGTGCGGCCGTCGTCGGGAAACGCGGCCACCCCTATGCTGATGGTCACGGGGGCGGGCATCCGCCTGCCGGCGCGGCTGCGGTGCAGTTCCTCCGTCGCCGCGCGGAGGCGCTCCGCGACGGCGATCGCGCGCTTCTTGTTGGTATGGGAGAGGAGGAGGGCGAACTCCTCCCCCCCGTAGCGCGCGGCGATGTCGCCCGCCCGGATGGACCTGCCGAGAAGGGAGCCCATGGCGCGGAGGGCCTCGTCGCCGGCGAGGTGCCCGTGGGCGTCGTTGTAGTCCTTGAATCCGTCGAGGTCCATGAGGAGCAGGGAGAACGGGTACCCGTACCTCGCCGCCGCGCTGATCCCCCGCGCCAGCGCCTGGTGAAAGTAGCGGTGGTTGTGGATGCGGGTGAGCTCGTCGAAGATGGAGAGCCGCCGGTAATGGTCCTTCATCCGGGCCCCCGCGTAGTACCGGCGGCGCTCGATCGCCCTCCTGATGACGATCTCCGCCCACTCCCCCCGGATCGGCGTCAGGATCGTGTCGTAGGCGCCCTGGACGAGGCAGGAGACGATGGTCCTGAATCGGCCGGGCGTGGCGGTGATGATGATGCACGAGTCCAGTCCCATCTCCCTGATCTCGCGTATCATCTCGACGCCGGGCCGCCCGCCTGGATCGAGGCAGAGGATGACGAGGTCGTGGTAGCGCGCGCCCAACTCAGCCCGCGCTTCGGACCAGGAACGAACCTCCGCCGCCACGAGGCCGATGCGGCGGCAGACCTCCATCAGCGTCTCCGCGGACGTCCCCCGCCTGTCCACGATCAGGGCGCGTTCCCTTCCCGACATCTCCCGCATCCTCCCCCAGATCGCCCGCCGCGGCTTTCCCCGCCGGAGGCACGCCCAAGGATATCATCTGAACGCCCGCGGGGGAAGGCGTATCCGGCGCGCCGCGGCGGGGGAGGCGTTTGACACCGCTCAAACGAACTGATAGACTTCACGATCACAGGGGGGAGAAGGGTGAACACGCGCGTCTTCAGCGGCATACAGCCGACCGGTGTGCTGCACATCGGCAACTACCTCGGCGCGATCAAGACCTGGGTCGCCCTGCTCGACGACCACGAGTGCATCTTCTGCATCGTGGACCAGCACGCGATCACGGTGCCGTACGAGCCCGCGGGGATGCAGGCGCGGATATTCGACGCCGCCGTCGGGTACCTGGCGTGCGGGGTCGATCCGGCGCGGTGCGCGATTTTCGTCCAGTCGGACGTCCCGGAGCACACCGAGCTCGCCTGGTATTTCAACACGGTGACCCCGGTCGCGTACCTCGAGCGGATGACCCAGTACAAGGACAAGTCGGCGCAGTTCCACGAGCAGATCAACATGGGGCTCCTCGGCTACCCGGTGCTCCAGGCGGCGGACATCCTCCTCTACAAGGCCGGGATCGTCCCCGTCGGGGAGGACCAGTCGCAGCACCTCGAGCTCACGCGGGACGTCGCGCGGAAGTTCAACCGTCTCTACGGGGAGACGTTCCCGGAGCCCCGGACGCTGGTCGGAACGGCCCCCCGCGTCGCGGGCCTCGACGGGGCGGCCAAGATGAGCAAGACGCTGGACAACTACATCGCGATCAACGAAACGCCGGAGGAGATCTGGAAAAAGCTCTCGACGGCGGTGACCGATCCCGCCAGGAAGCGCCGCACGGACCCGGGGACCCCCGAGGCGTGCAACATCTTCTCGCTGCACGCGTTCTTCTCGACGCCGGCGCAGCGGGCGCGGGTGGCGGAGGGGTGCCGCACCGCGGGGATCGGCTGTCTCGAGTGCAAACGGCTGCTGGCGGAGAATATCGCGCGGGAGCTCGCGCCGATCCGGGAGCGGTACGAGGCGTTGCGCAACGATCCGGCGGCGGTGCGCCGGGTGCTCGACGAGGGGGCGGAGAGATGCAGGACGATCGCGCGGGAGACGATGCGGGACGTGAAGGGGAGGATGGGGCTCCTCCGCTGAGCGCCGCCGCGGATGCGGACCGGTCCGCCGCGGGGGCGGAGCGCCTCCGCGCGCTGCAGGATATGCGGGACTGCAAGGTGGCGCTCGACGTCTTCGAGGGCCCCCTCGACCTGCTCCTCTACCTGATACGGCGCGAGGAGGTCGACATCCGCGACATCCCGATCGTCACGATCGCCGACCAGTACATCGGCTACCTCGACCTGATGCGGATGCTCGACCTCGACATCGCGAGCGAGTTTCTCGTGATGGCGGCGACGCTGCTGCAGATCAAGTCGCGGATGCTGCTCCCGCCCGAGGAGCGCCCGGTCGAGGAGGCGGTCGAGGAGGAGGACCCTCGCGGCGCGCTCGTCAAGCAGCTCCTCGAGTACAAGCGCTTCAAGGAGGCGGCGGGCTTCCTCTCCTGGAAGGAACAGGAGCAGCAGTCGGTCTTCGCGCGCTACGTGGACCGGACGTTTCTCCCCGGCCCCTCGGACAGCCCGCTCGTGGAGGTGAGCATCTTCGACCTGATCAGCGCCTTCTCGGACGTGCTGAAGCGCTGCACCGGAGACCCGCGGGAGATCGCCGAGGAGCTGTACACGGTGACCGACAAGATCGCCGCCATCACCGCCCTCCTCGGCGTCCGGCCGGTGCTGAAATTCAGCGAGCTGTTCAAGGATGCGCGCATCCGGACGGAGGTGGTGGTGACGTTCCTGGCGCTGCTTGAGCTGATACGGCTCAAGAAGATACAGGCGCACCAGCCTGCGCCGTTCGCGGAGATAGAGATCTGCGCGGCCTGAGGCACGGCAGATCCCAGACGGGAGACGCGAGATGGGGGAAGAGGCGAACAACGTCAAGGCCATCGTGGAGGCGCTGCTCTTCGCCGGCAGCGAGCCGGTCAAGCCGTCCGAGATACGGGAGATCCTCGCCGTCTCGCTTCCGCAGGGCGACGGAACGATACGCGCGCTGATCGAGGAGTTGCGGGACGACTACCGGAAGGGCGGGAGGAGCTTCACCATCGCCGAGATCGCCGGCGGCTACCGTCTCCAGACGCTCCCCGAGTACGGAGACTGGATCTCGCGTCTCCGGGCGGCGCCGTCGCGGCGGAAGCTCTCTGCGCCCGCCCTCGAGACGCTGGCCATCGTCGCCTACCGCCAGCCGATCACGAAGGCCGAGATCGAGGCGATCCGCGGGGTCAACATCGACGGGGTGCTCGAGAACCTGATGGACCGGGGACTGGTCGAGACGAAGGGGCGCAAGCAGGCGATCGGGAAGCCGCACCTGTTCGGGACCACCAAGAGGTTCCTGGAGCATTTCGGGCTCCGCACCATCAAGGATCTTCCGGAGATAGAGGAGCTGAAGCGCGCGATCGCGGCGGAGGCGCCGGCCGGGCCCGCCCCCCCCGCGGAGCGGCAGGGGCTCGCATGATCGGGCGCCGCAACGGGAAGGCGCGGCCTCCCCTGGGGCGCCGGGAGGGACGCGGAGGACGCATGAAGATCGACGATCTGAGGAAGAAGATCGACGCGCTGGACCGCAGGATCGTGGCCCTGATCAATGAGCGGGCCTCCTGCGCTCACGAGATCGGCCGGATCAAGCGCGACACGAACCGGGAGATCTACGCCCCCGAGCGCGAGAAGGCGGTCTACGAGAAGGTGGAGGGGATGAGCGGCGGGCCGCTTCCGGCCGGCTCGCTCCGGGCGATCTACCGCGAGATCATGTCGGCCTCGCTCGCCATCGAGAAGAAGCTGGTGGTCGCCTACCTCGGCCCGGAGGCGACGTTCACGCACCTGGCGGCGAGGAACAAGTTCGGCGGTTCCGTCGACTACGCCCCGGCGGCGAGCATCACGGATATCTTCGGCGAGGTCGAGCGGGGCGCGGCGGACTACGGGGTCGTGCCGATCGAGAACTCCAACGAGGGCGCCGTGACGCACACCCTCGACATGTTCGCGGATTCCCGGGCGAAGATCTGCGCGGAGATCTACCTCGACATCTCGCACTGCCTGATGGCATCCTGCGCGCCGCGGGAGATCACAACAATCTACTCGAAGGCCGAGGTCTTCGGGCAGTGCCGCGCCTGGATCCGGGAGAATTGCCCGTCGGTGGAGCTGATCGACTGTTCCTCGACCGCCCGGGCGGCGGAGCGCGCGGCCGGGGAGCCCGGCGCCGCGGCGATCGCCAGCGAGCTCGCCGCGGAGCTGTACGGGCTGAGGATCGCGGCCCGCGGCATCGAGGACAGCGGCAGAAACGAGACGCGCTTCCTCGTGATCGGCCGCGCCTCCGCGGGGCCGAGCGGGGACGACAAGACCTCCATCCTGGTCTCGATCTCCGACCGGGTGGGGGCGCTCCACCGGATGCTCTACCCGTTCAGGAGGCACGCGATCAACCTGACCAAGATCGAGTCGCGCCCCTCGAAGAGGAAGGCGTGGGAGTACTACTTCTTCATCGATCTGGAGGGGCACGTGGCGCAGAAGAAGGTGGCAGAGGCGCTGCGGGAGCTGGAGCGGCAGTGTCTGTTCGTGGAGCACCTCGGCTCGTACCCGAGGGCGAAACCGCGGCTCCCGTGCGCCTGCGCGGAGGAGACGAAACGGAACCGCCGCCCGCGGCGCGCGGGCAAACCCGGCGGATTGAACCGGAACAGGGCAGGGAGGGTCGGATGATAGGCAAGGCGATACGGCTGGAGCGCACCATCAACCGGGCGAGCAGGCGGACGGTCATCGTCCCGATGGACCACGGGATGACGTTGGGCCCCATCCCCGGGATCGGCGACATCAAGGAGACGATCAACAAGATGGTCGAGGGGGGCGCGAATGCCATCCTGCTCCACAAGGGGATGGTCGAGGCGGGGCACCGCGGCGGGGGGAAGGACGTGGGGCTCATCGTCCACCTCTCGGCGTCCACCTCGCTGAGCCCGTACCCGAACACGAAGGTCCTCGTCTGCACCGTCGAGGAGGCGGTCCGCCTCGGCGCGGACGCGGTGAGCGTGCACGTGAACCTCGGCGACGTGATGGACACGGCGATGATCCGCGACACGGGCGTCATCTCGAAAGCGTGCCGCGAATGGGGGATGCCGCTCGTGGCGATGATGTACACGCGCGGGGAGAAGATCAAAAACCAGTTCGACGTCAAGCATGTGAAGCAGGCCGCCCGCGTCGGTGCGGAGCTCGGCGCCGACATCGTGAAGGTGGTCTACACCGGAAGCCCGGAGACGTTCCGGGAGGTCGTCGAGGGGTGCCCGGTCCCGGTCGTCATCGCGGGCGGGGAGAAGATGGAGACCGACAGGGATCTGCTCGCGATGGTCGAAGGGGCGCTGAAGGCCGGCGCCGCCGGCGTCTCGATCGGCAGGAACGCGTTCCAGCACAAGGACCCGATCCGCATCGTGCAGGCGATCGGCAGGATGACGCACCAGCATTGGGACGCCGAGAAGGCGCTGGAGTTCCTGAAACAGCGATGATCCCCGCCGCATGCACGAGGGTGTCGTGAAGAAGGTCTGGGTCAAGGCGGTTCCGTGGGACGCGGCGGCGGTGGCCGCCGCGATCGAGAGCGGCGCCGACGCCGTGGTCGTGGAGGAGGGGAGGACGGCGGAGGTGAGGAGGCTGGGCCGCATCCAAACCGTCGCGCCCGACGGGGACCTGAGGATCGGCGAGGACGTCGTCGAGGTGGAGATCGGGGGGAAGGCGGACGAGGAGGAGGCGCTGCGGCTGAGCAGAGCCAAGACCGTTGTGGTCCGGTGCGCCGACTGGACGATCATCCCCCTCGAGAACCTCATCGCCCAGACGCGCGGCCTCTTCGCCGAGGTGAAGAACCTCGACGAGGCCCTGACCGCCGTGCGGATCCTCGAGAAGGGGGTGGACGGGATCGTCCTCCATGCCGCCGACCCGGCGCAGATCCGGGAGACGGTCAGGGAGGCGCGCCGGGTCGGCGAGAGGGTCGAGCTCGTGACCGCGCGGGTGACCGGCGTGGAGCGGTGCGGGACGGGGGACCGGGTCTGCGTCGACACCTGCGCGGCCCTGAGGCTGGGGGCGGGGCTGCTCGCCGGGGAGTCAGGCGGCGCGTTGCTCCTCGTCCACTCCCAAAGCGCCGAGCGCGCCTCCGCCGGCCTGTACCCGTTCAGGATCGACGCGGGCGGCGCGCGCGCCTGCGTCTTGTTGCCCGGCGGCGCCACGAAGCCCCTCTCCGAAGTCGCGGCGCACGAGGAGGCGCTCGTCGTCGCCCACGACGGCTCGGCGCAACGGGCGATCATCGGAAGGGTGAGGATCGAGAAGGGGCCGCTGCTGCGGGTGAAGGCCGAGGCGGGCGGGAGGCCCGTGACGCTCATCCTGGATGACGCCGAAACAAGCCGGCTCGTAACACCCGGGGGCGCCGCCGTATCCGTGCGCGGGCTCGAAAAGGGAACCGAGATCCTCGCGCACCTCCGCCCCGCCGCCGCATCGGGATGCGCCGGGGGGCGTTGACCACGGGGGGACGGGGGGTGAAGAAGCTCGCCATCTGCGGTCTCGGCCTCATCGGCGGCTCGATCGGTCTCGCGGCCCGGGAGAGACGGCTCGCCCGCGAGGTCTGCGGCCTGGTGCGGAGGCCCGGTTCCGTCCGCACGGCGACGCGCATGGGCGTTGTCGATGTCGCCACGCGCGACCCCGCCGAGGCGGTCCGGGGGGCGGAGATGGTCGTCCTCGCCGTCACGCTGGGCGCCACCGCCGCGGTCGCGGAACGGGTGCGCCCCCATCTCCCCGCGGGGTGCGTCGTCACCGACGTCGGGAGCTGCAAGCGCCTCGTCATCGGGCGGACGCAGAAGGCCCTCGGCCGGGACGTGCGCTTCGTCGGCGCGCATCCGATCGCGGGCTCGGAACGGAGCGGGATGGAGGCATCCCGCGCGGACCTGTTCGAGGGGGCCCCGTGCATCCTCACGCCGGTCCGCGGCACGGATCCCGCCGCCATGGAGAACACCGCCGCGTTCTGGGAGGCCCTCGGGGCGCGCGTCTGCGTGATGAGCCCCGCGGCGCACGACCGCGTCGTCGCCGCCGTCAGTCACCTGCCACACCTCGTCGCCGCCGCCCTCGTCAACGCCTCCGCCGGGATGCGCGGCGGCGAGAGGCCCGTCCTCGACTACGCGGGGAGCGGTTTCCGCGACACCACGCGGGTCGCCGCGGGCGATCCCGGGATCTGGGCGGAGATCGCGGCGGACAACCCCCGCGAGATCCTGCGCCTCGTCGATCGCGTCGAGCGGCAGCTCTCCCTGTTGAAAACGGCCCTTCGCCGCCGGGACCGCGAAGCCCTCCGCCGGTTTCTCGCCCGGGCCGCCGCCGCGCGCCGCCCGCTCAACGCCGGCTGACCGCCCGCGGGCACACGGCCGTCAGACCCGTCGCCGTGCAATCGGCCCGCACGCAATCAGCCCGCAATCAGCCCGCTTGAACGAGAGGCGCCCGTGTGCTACGCTTCCACATCCGCGCGCGACGTGGCGCTCGTGCAAAGGGGAGGGGATTGCGTGCAGGCGAAGATACGGAAGATCCATTACCCCCGGAACGCCGGGGAACTCAGTGCGCTCTTGAAGAAGGGGAGGGGGAGGGTGGCCCCCGTCGGCGGCGGGATCTCGTTTTCGTTCTCCGTGCCCCCGAAGGTGACCGAGCTCGCCAGTCTCCGCGCGCTCGGCCTCGACGCCGTCGCCGTCGACCGGAACGGACTCAGCCTCGGAACGCTCGTCACCGTGGCGAAGCTGGCGGCCTCGGCGCCCGCGCAAAGGTTCCTCGGCGGTCTCCTCGCGGAGACGGCCGCCAAAATCGCCGCGACGCCCAACCGGAACCTGATCACCGTCGGCGGCAACGCGATACGGCTCTTCATCTGGTCCGACCTGCCCGTCGTCTACGCCGCCGCGGGCGCCGTTTTCACGCTGCGGGGGGAGAACGGCGCGCGCCGCCTCTCCGCCGCCCGCTTCTACGAGTCGCAGCCGGCCCTCCTGCTTCGCCCCTCGGAGTTCCTCGAGAAAATCGCCATCCCCGCGCCGCCGCCCCGCACCGGCGCGGCGTTCGAGAAGTTCAGCGAGACGGAGAACACCTTCGCCCTCGTCTCCGCCGCGGCGGTCGTCACGCTCGACCGCGCGGGACGGTGCCGGTCGGCGCGCCTCGCCCTCGGGGGGCTCCGGCTCCTTCCGCGCGTTTCAGAGAGGGCGGCGGCGGTCCTTGAGGGGCTGGCCCCGTCGCCCGCGCGTATCGGCACGGCGGCCGCGGAGGCGGTGGAGGAGACGGGCGCGATCAAGGACATCAGGGTGAGCGGGGAGTACAAGAAGCGCCTCGCGGCGGTGGTGGGGCGGAGGGCGCTGGAGAGGGCCTTCGCCGCGGCGAGGGGCGGGAAGGGCAAGGGACGCTGAGATGAAGATGGAGTTCTCCATAAACGGGGTCTTGAAGACGGTGGACGCGGAGCCGGGGGAGGTGCTGCTCGACGTCCTCCGGCGCGAAGGGTACAAGGGGGCGAAGTTCGGCTGCGGGCAGGGGTTCTGCGGGGCCTGCACCGTGCTCCTGGACGGGGAACCGGTCAACTCCTGTCTTCTGCTCGCCGGGCTCGTCGAGGGAAGGAAGATCACGACGATCGAGGGGATCGGGAGCGTGGACCGGCTCCACCCGATCCAGGAGGCGTTCCTCGACGCCGGCGCCGTGCAGTGCGGCTACTGCACGCCCGGATTCATCCTCTCCGCCAAGTCGCTCCTCGACAAGGACCCGTCGCCGGACGAGGCGCGCATCCGGGGGGGGCTCGACGGAAACTACTGCCGCTGCACCGGGTACGTGAAGATCGTGAACGCCGTGAAGCTCGCCGCGAGGCGGCTGGCGGCGGGGAAGGGCGGCGCGCGCCGCCGGGGGGCACGCCGATGAGCCGGGAGAGGAACTTCAACGAGGTCAACAAGGACCGCCGCCGCGTGGACGGCATCGGGCTCGTCACCGGGCGGGCCCTCTTCACGGACGACTACGACCTGCCCGGGATGCTCTCGGCCAAGGTGCTGAGGAGCCCGCATCCGCACGCCCGCGTCAGGTCCATCGACGCCTCGCGGGCGCGCCGCCTCCCCGGGGTGAAGGCGGTCCTCACCTGGGAGGACGTCCCGCGCGTCATCGTCACCGAGGCGGGGCAGGGGTGCCCGGAGCCGTCCCCCTACGACAAGTTCATCCTCGACCGCAAGGTCCGCTTCGTCGGCGACGAGGTCGCCGTGGTCGCGGCGGAGACGACGGCGATCGCGGAGGCGGCGCTCCGGCTCATCGAGGTCGACTACGAGCCGCTCCCCGCGATTCTCGACCCGCGCGACTCGATGAAGGAGGGCGCCCCGATCATCCACGACGAGCCGGAATGGCTCATCCCCATCCCGGTCGAGATGGACCCGAAGAAGAACCTCTGCGGACGGGCCGACGTCACCATCGGCGACATGGCCGCGGGCTTCGCGGAGGCGGATTTCGTCGTTGAAAACGAATACGAGAACCACTACGCGCAGCACGTCGCCAACGAGCCGCACATCAGCATCAGCTACCTCGATCCCGACAACCGCCTCGTCATCATCTCCTCCACGCAGGTGCCGTTCCACGTCCGCCGCATCGTGGCGCGCGCCCTCGACCTGCCGGTCAAGCGGATCAGGGTCATCAAGCCGCGCATAGGCGGCGGGTTCGGCTCCAAGCAGGACATCGTCACCGAGCCGCTCGCCGCGGCGCTCGCCCTCGCGACGGGGCGCCCGGTGCGCCTCCAGCTCACCCGCGCGGAGGTCTTCGCCTCCTCGCGCACGAGGCACCAGTGCCTCACGACGCTCAAGACGGGGATCAAACGGGACGGGACGCTCACCGCCGTCGAGATGACCGCCCTCCAGAACGCGGGGCCGTACGGGACGCACGGCCTCACCGTGCTCACGAACACCGGATCGAAGATCCTCCCGCTCTTCCGCTGTCCGAACGTCCGCTTCAACGCCTGGTCGGTCTACACGAACCTCTCCCAGGGCGGGGCGTACCGCGGGTACGGCGGCACGCAGTCGGGCCTCGCCGTGAACATCCAGATGGACGAGATGGCCCGTCTCATCGCACTGGACCCTCCCGACCTGTACCGCAGACTCCACATCCGGGAGGGGGAGGGGTCGCCGGTCTTCGCCGCGCTGGGGGAGGGGGCCGAGGGGCATCCGATGACCATCAACTCCTGCGGGCTCTCGGACTGCATCGACATCGTCGTGCGCGAGAGCGGCTGGGCGCACAAACGCGGGAGGCCCGGGACGGGCCGCCTGCGGCGCGGCCTCGGGATGGCGGTGATGATGCAGGGATCCTCCATCCCGAAGATCGACATGGCGTCCTGCTCGATCAAGATGAACGAGGACGGCTCGTTCAACCTCCTCTGCGGGGCGACCGACATCGGGACCGGCTCCGACACGATGATGGCCAAGATCGCGGCCGAGGTGCTCGGCGTGGGAATCGGCGACGTCATCGTCTACTCCTCGGACACCGACCTCACCCCGTTCGACGTCGGGGCCTACGCCTCCTCCACCACCTACCTCTCCGGGATGTCCGCGAAACGGTGCGCGGAGCAGGTGGCCGCGCAGATCCGCGTCGTGGCGGCGGAGCTGCTCGGCGAGGCGGCGGAGGGGATACGGCTCGAGGGGGGGGAGGCGGTCGGGACGAAGGGCGCGGTGACGCTCGCCCGCGTCGGGGCGCGCGCGCTCTACGAGCACGACCAGCACCAGATCGCCGCCTTCGCCTCGGCGTTCTCCGACCAGTCCCCGCCGCCGTTCGCGGCGCACGTCGCAGAGGTCGAGGTGGACACCGAGACCGGGAAGGTGCGGGTCGTGCGCTACGTCACCGCGACCGACTGCGGGGTCGCCATAAACCCGCTCCTGGCCGAGGGACAGGTCGAGGGCGCCCTCCTGAACGGGATCAGCTATGCCCTCTCCGAGCGCTACATCTACGACGGCAACGGCCGCCTGCTGAATCCGTCCTTCGGCACCTACGGCGTCTGGTTCACCCGCGACCTGCCCGAGATACGCACCTTCCTCGTCCCCACCTACGAGCCCACCGGTCCGTTCGGCGCCAAGTCGATCGCGGAGGTGAACATCAACGGCCCGATGCCCGCCATCTCCAACGCCATCTTCGACGCCGTCGGCCTCCGCCTCCGCACGCCACCCTATACCCCCGAAAAGGTCTTCATGGCGCTGCACCGCCGCTGATTCAGGCCCGACGCGAGGAGGGATCGGTGAAGATCTCGCTGGAGATGCTCGGGGCGATGAGGAAGCCGCTGGGGCAGGGGCCGGTCGACGTCGAGATCCGGGAGAAGACGACCGTCGGGCAGCTGATGGTCGAAACGCTCGGCTATTCCCCCTCCCACGTGGATCTGCTCGTCTACTACATCGACGGGGACAAGGCGAGCCCTTCCTCCGTGCTCTCCCCGGGCTGCCGCCTCAAGGTCCTGATGATCATCGGCGGAGGGTAACGCAGGGCGCCCCGCGAGGTCCGACCTGGAAAGCGCGAAGATGAGTTCCCCCGTGGCACCGGTATCCCTCCGCGCGCTTCTGCGCGCAGGCCTTTTCGCGGCGACGATCCTCTGGCTCGCCGACCTCGCGATCATGCTGCGGAGCAGTCGGATCCTCCCGCACCCGCTCTATCCTGCCGGCGCTCTCGCGGTCCTGCTTCTCTGCGGGCTCATACTCGCGTGCGTGGAGTGGGCGCTGTTGAATATCCCCCTTCTGTGCGCGCGCAGATTGAACCTCTCCCGTGCGCGGGCCGGCATTGTCTTCAGCGGCGCAGTCGTGGGATGTGTCTCACTTCTTCTTGTCGCGCCCGTCTCCCTGACGTTGTTGGCCGGCCCCAGGATCTCGAGATGGTGGACCGGTCCGCGCTGGATCGCCCCGGCGGTTCTTGGGGCCATGATCGGGGGGGTCGTCGCCTGGGGGCTTGCGTGCAGGCAGCGATGGAATGCCCCGGGGGCACAGGCCTTCTCCTTCGGTCGCCTGGGCATCTCTGTTGCGCTCTGCGCGGCGGGCGGCGCGATACTCTACTGCGATCTGTTTGTCTATCCCGACCTGTATCAGTATCTTCATATGACCGCAGCGCTGGGCGCATTCGTGGTGCTGCAGGCTCTCCATCTGACCGTCGAACCGGTGCGCGGGGCCGTGGCGAGACGGCTTCGGCGGGTCCGTCCCCTCCCGGTGGGGCGGTTGGCGATCCTTATCCTGCTGTCTCAGTGCGCGGTATTCCCTCTGTTCCTGCGCGGCAATTCGCAACGCGTCTTTGCCTGGGGCAAGCCGTACTATCACCGCAAGGCGGCGCAGGCGATCCGTCGTGTCTGGGACATCGACAGAGACGGATTCTCGCCCGTGCTCGGCGGGGGGGATCCCGATGATCTGGACCCGCGGAGGGTGCCTTTGGGCATGGGCGCCGGAGCGGGCGCGGGACAATTTCACCACCGCACGGCGGTTCCGAGGGATCCGCCGTTGCAGAAACGGATACAAGAGTTGACGGAAAAGACCTCCCGCTACAACATGCTCTTCATCTCCGTGGATGCGATGCGCGCAGACAGACTGATCGACGAGACGACGGCACGGAAGATCATCCCCTGCATGGCGGCGCTCAGGGACCGATCCGTGTTTTTTACCCGGTGTTTCGCCGCCGCCTCGTTCACCCCCATCTCGATCCCCCGGCTGATGGCGTCCCGTTTTGACCCCTGGGAGGGGGACGCGCCGCATCCCTCTCTCGCGGAGAGGTTGAAAGACGCGGGCTATTCCACGGTGGCCATACTCAATCCGGCGATGGGGGGGGGCAAGAGGATCGGGTACCTGCATCGCGGGTTCGAGCATCTGCGGTTGACCGAGCGGGGGAGATTCGACAAACACTGGACCGGCGGCCTCATGGACGGCGATATAAGCGCGGCGGCGGTCAAGGAGATCGACGCGCACAGAAACGAGAAATTCTTCATCTGGGTCCATCTCATGGACCTCCACGAGTGGCCGTATCTCGACCGGTCCGTGTATGGGACCTCCATGGCCGCGCGGGACAAATACGACTACCTGCTCTCCCGGGCGGACGCCGAGGTATGCCGGATACTCGGCGCGTTGAAGGCCAACGGGATCGACACGACCACGACCGTCGTCCTTTTCTCGGACCATGGGCAGGGGCTCGGCGAGCACGGCGTGATGACGCATACCCAGTATGTGTACCATTCCCTGATTCATGTGCCGCTCGCGGTGCATATCCCCGGGGTCGAACCCGTCTGCGTGGCGCAGAACGTCAGTCTCCTGGATCTGGCTCCGACCGCACTGGAATTGGCGGGGGTGCCTCCCCCGGACGATCTCGAGGGGATCAGTCTCGTGCCTGCCGTTGCGGGGGGGGCTCTGCCCGCATGCCGCCCGATAGTCTCGGTGGACGCGAAACAGCGATCGGTCATCGTCGGGCCATGGAAGCTGATCGTGACGGTTGCCGCGGGTGCGGTCGAGCTGTTTAATCTGGATGAGGATCCGGCGGAACGTAACGATCTGTCGGGGGAGCTGTCGCTGCAACGCATCAAGGAGGCAATGCTCTCCGAGCTGGCACGCTACGCGGATCTGCGCGTGGTGGGACCCGACCGTTGATCGACAACGGATGCCCTGCGCGACGACGGCGGTTCGAGCGAGACGCGGGCGGCCCTCCCTCCGCGCCGGCCGGATCGGGCCGCGGGCCGGCGCCCGACGGTGCGTGCCGGAGGCAGAGGCGGGCGCGCGCGAAGACCGCCAGAACCCGTTTCCGCGCGCCACGGCGGAGGGCCCTGCCAGGGGCTGGTCACGGCGATCGTCGGCGGAGGGCAACGCGGTTTGATTCCGCAGGGCGCCGTGAAGCCGGGCCGCCGGGGGCCAGCGGCGGCACCCTCCGCGGCGCCGGCCCGCCGATTCCGCCTCGAGGCGCCGACGATATCCGGCGACGGATCAGCCGGCCGCGGGGGCGTGAGCGAAGAGGAGGCGCCAGATCTCGGCGTTGGTGTAGCCGCAGAGCGGGGGGAGAACGGGGCGGACGGGCAGCGCCGTCCCGTCGCAGCGGGTGAACGTCCCGCGGCTCTCCGCCCAGGAGGCCGCGGGGAGAAGCAGGTGCGCGCGGCGGGTGAGCGGGGAACGCTCGAGCGCCTGCATCAGCACGAACGGGACGCCGCGGAGGGCCTTGGCGAGTTCCCGGTCTTCGTCGGGAACGGCCCCCCCGAGGAAGAGCGCCGCGCGGATCCGCCCCCGCCGCATCGCCGCCAGCAGCGCCGCGCGGCCCATTCCGGGCCGCGGCGGAACGCGGATGCCCGACTCCCTTTCGACGAGGCGCCGCGCGCGGGGGGCCGCGATGGGCCTCTGCCCCGGGAGGACGAACGGCGACACCCCGGCATCGAGGAGTCCCTGGCCGTTCGCCTCCGCGCAGAGCGACACGATCCCGGCGCCCGTCCGCGCCGCGAGCCGGTGCAGCGCCCGCAGCGTCGCGGCGGGGAGGGCGTCGCGGGTGAAGACGATCGCGGGACGCTTCGCGCCGCGGAATAACGAGGCGAGCCGCGCGCCGTACGCGGCGAAGCGGTCCGGCGGCACGCGGACGTTCTCCGCCGCGATCCGATCGAGCTTCGTCTGTTCCCTCCCGACGACGATGATCCGCGCCGCACGCCTCCTCGCCGCGACGACGGAGAGGGCGGCGACGCGGTTCGAGTCGACGAGGGAGGCCCCCACCACGGCGATGGCGTCGCTCTTCTCGATCTCGACGGGGCCCCACGGCGAGACGACGCGCCCGAGTTCGCGGAACAGCTGCGGCGTGAAGATCGCCCCCGCGGCGGGGTAGAGGTTGTTCGTGTTCAGGACCGCGCGGGCAAGGCGCTGGGCCTCGAACGCCTCCTCGTTGGTGATGCGCGGGGAGACGAAAACGGCGATGCGCCGCGGTTCCACCCCGCCCAGTCCCGCGCGCGCCGCCTCCGCCGCCTCGCGCCACGCCGCCGGGCGGGAAGATGCGCCGCGCCCGAGGAATGGGGAGAGGATCCTCTCCCCGCTTGAGAGCCCGCCGCAGCCGAACCGCCCCTTCTCGCAAAGGTTTTCGTCGTCCGCGGGCCGGACCGAGTCGATCAGGTTCCCCGCGGTGCGCACCGCCACGCGGCAGCCGTCGCCGCACCGCCCGCACGTCGTCTCCGTCGGCGCCGACGGCGCCGGAACGCGGACGGCGGCGCGCCGCGCCACGAGCGCGCCGGTCGGGCAGGCGGTCAGGCACTGCCCGCAGGTCTCGCAGTCCGTATCCTGGAGCGGGCCGTCGAACGGCGGGGCGACCTGCATCCCCAGCCCCCTCCCGACGTACCCCCACGCGCCGATCCCCTGCACCTCGATGCAGACGCGGATGCAGCGCGCGCACTTGATGCACTTGTCGGGATCGCGCACGATCCACGGGTGGCGGTCGTCGATCTGCCAGCGCTTGGGGGGGGAGCCGAAGCGGTTCTGCTCGACCCCGTAGTCGCGCGCGAGGTCGCGCAGGGTGCAGTCGTCCGCCCGTTCGCAGCCGCACGAAAGGCAGCGGTACGCCTCGCGGACCGCGTCCTCCTCCGGGGCGGTCGCCTCCACCTCGCGAAAATCCGCCGTCCTTTCGCGCGCGCCGGGGCGGCAGACGCCCATCCTGCCGACCCGCGGCTCGTCGGCGTAGTCGCCTGGATCGACCTCCTCGTTGTTCCTCCTCGCGGGGCTGCGCAGCGGGGGGAGGGCGGCGGCGGCGCCGGTGCGGAGCCACGCGTCGATCGCGAACGCGGCCCTGCGCCCCGCGGCGACGGCGGCGATGGCGATGTCGGGGCCGGTGACGCAGTCCCCGGCGGCGAAGACGCCCGGAAGCCCGGTCTCGAACGTGCCCGCGTCGGCCGGGACGAGACCGCTCGCGGCGGGGGCGATCTCCGAGCCGTCCAGCACGGAGGCGTCGACCGACTGGCCGATGGCCATCACGACGCGGTCGGCCGCGAGGGTGTGGACCCCCCCCTCGACGGGGACCGGCCTCCGCCGGCCGCTCTCGTCGGGGGGGCCGAGCGCCATCCGCCGGCAGTCGATCTCGAGGCGCCCGCCCGCCTGCCTGATGGCGATGGGGAGGGTGAGGAACCGGAGCTCGACCCCCTCCTCCTCGGCCGCGGCGATCTCGCCGGGCGTGGCGGGCATCTCCTCGCGGGAACGGCGGTAGGCGATCGTCACGCGGCGCGCCCCGAGGCGCCGCGCCGTCCGCGCCGCGTCGATCGCCGTGTCGCCGCCGCCGACCACGACGACCTCGTCACCGAGCGCCGGCGAAGCGCCTCCCGCGACCGCGGCGAGGAGATCGACGCCGCCGAGGACGCCGGGGAGCGCCTCGCCGGGGATGCCCATCGGGCGGCTGCGCTGGGCGCCCGCGGCGACGAGGACCGCGTCGTAGCCGCCGGCGAGGAGAAGGCGGATGCCGTGTTCCGCTCCGACGCGGACCCCGCACCGGATCTCCGCGCCGAGGCGCCGGATTGCGTCGATCTCGGCGTCGAGCACCGCCTTGGGGAGGCGGTACTCGGGGATCCCGTAGCGGAGCATGCCCCCCGGCATCGGCCTCGCCTCGAAAATCGTGACGCCGTGCCCCTCGAGGAGGAGGAACCAGGCGGCGGAGAGGCCGGCCGGGCCCGAGCCGACCACGGCCACCCGCCTCCCGGTCGAGGGCTTCGTGGAGGGGAGGGGCTCCTCCTCCGCCCGTTCCGCGACGAAGCGCTTGAGCGCGCAGATGGAGGCGGGCTCGTCGACGATGCTTCGCCGGCACGCGTCCTCGCACGGGTGGGGGCAGATCCTCCCGATCGTCGCGGGCAGCGGGACCGTTTCGCGGACGAGGGCCAGCGCGTCGCCGTAGCGCCGTTGGGAGATGAACCCGAGGTAGCCGCGGGCGTCGCAGCCGGCGGGGCAGGCGAGACGGCAGGGGGGGACGCAGTCGCCGCAATGGTCGGAGAGGAGGAGCTCGAGGCAGAGGCGGCGCGCGGCGCGGATCTCGTCGTCGAGGGTGACGACCTCCATCCCCTCGACGGCGGGGGTGGAGCAGGCGGGGCGGAAGCGCCGCTCCCCCTTCACCTTGACGACGCAGATCCAGCAGGAGGCGTACGGCTCGAGCTTGCGGTCATGGCAGAGCGTGGGGATATGGACCCCCGCGCGCCTCGCGGCGTCGAGGATCGTCTCCCCCCGGCGCGCCGTTACCCCGCGTCCGTCGATCGTAAGGTGCATCGCGTCCCCGTTCTGAAATTTGAGATCTCAAATCTGAGATCCGAAATTCGAAACCCGAGATCGATACGCGTCACTCCGCCGCCACCGCCCCAAATTTGCACGCCTCGACGCAGAGACCGCACCGCGTGCAACGCGCCGGGTCTATCCGGTGCAACCTCTTCGGTTCCCCCTCGATCGCCTTGGCCGGGCACAAGCGGAGGCACGCCCCGCAGCCGATGCACGTTTCGGCGGATATCTCGTAGCGGATGAGCGCCTTGCAGCGCTTCGCCGGGCAGCGCCGGTCACGGATGTGCGCCTCGTACTCCGAACGGAAGAAGCGGAGCGTCGTGAGCACCGGATTCGGGGCCGTCTGCCCGAGGCCGCAGAGGGATGCGGTCTTCACCTTCCCCGCGAGCTCCTCGAGAAGGTCGAGGTCCTCCATCCGCCCCGTCCCCCCCGCGATCCGATTGAGGATCTCGAGCATCCGTTTCGTCCCGATGCGGCAGAAGGTGCATTTCCCGCACGACTCCGCCTGCGTGAACGACAGGAAGTAGCGGGCGATCTCCACCATGCAGCTGGACTCGTCGAGGACGATCATGCCGCCGGAGCCCATGATGGCCCCGCTCTCCTGCAGCGACTCGTAGTCCACCGGCGTGTCGAAGAGCGCCTCCGGCAGACATCCGCCCGACGGGCCGCCGATCTGGATCGCCTTGACCGGCCGCCCCCCCGGCGCGCCGCCGCCGATGCCGAAGACGATCTCCCGCAGCGTGGTCCCCATCGGGACCTCGACCAGCCCGCCCCGGTTCACCTTCCCGGCGAGGGCGAAGACCTT
This sequence comes from Chlamydiota bacterium, assembly GCA_012729785.1. NCBI lineage: Bacteria > Pseudomonadati > Chlamydiota > Chlamydiota bacterium. The sequence continues at coordinate 18,995 of JAAYCL010000022.1, forward strand.
CGTCCCCCGGCTCCCCGCCGTGCCGACGGCGGCGTACGCGGCGGCGCCGTGCCGGACGATCCAGGGGACGGCGGCGAGCGTCTCGACGTTGTTGATGCAGGTCGGCTTCCCCCAGAGGCCCCGCTCCGGGGGGAACGGCGGCCGGAGGCGCGGCATCCCGCGTTCGCCCTGGATGGATCGTATGAGCGCGGTCTCCTCCCCGCAGACGAACGCCCCCGCCCCCTCCATCAGGGAGACGGTGAAATCGAAACCGGATCCGAGGATGTCGGCGCCGAGGAAGCCGCGCCGCTCGGCCTGCCGCACGGCGATGGCGAGCCGCTTCACCGCGAGCGGGTACTCCGCGCGCACGTAGACGATTCCGCGGGAGGCCCCGATCGCGTAGGCGGCGATCGCCATCCCCTCGAGGACCGTGTGCGGGTCGCTTTCGAGAACGCTCCGGTCCATGAACGCCCCCGGGTCCCCCTCGTCCGCGTTGCAGATGAGGTACTTCTCCGTCCCCGGGGCGTTGCGCGCGGCACGCCACTTTTTCGCCGTCGGGAATCCCGCGCCGCCGCGCCCGCGGAGGCCCGACTCCTCGACGAGATGGATGAGGTCGTCCGGACGGATCGTTTCGAGGGCGGCGGCGAGACCGGCGTAGCCGCCCCGCCGGATCGAGTCGCCGATCTTCTCGGGATCGACGAACCCGCAGTTCGCCAGGACGATTTTGCGCTGCCCCGCGAAGTAGGGGAGGGACCGAAGGTCGCTCCCCTCCGGCAGCACGAGCCATTCCCCGACCGGGACGCCGTTGGCAAGGTGCTCGTGGGCGATGCGGGGGACGCGGTCCGCGGTCAGGTCGCCGTAGAGGAACGTTCCCCCGCCCGCCGGGGCGACCTCGGCGAGCACCTCGCGGTGGCACATCCCGACGCAGCCGGTGATCTCGACCGCGGCGTCGAGGCCGCGCGCCACGATCTCCCGGCGGAAGGCGTTGGCAACCGCCTCGGCTCCGGCGGCGATGCCGCAGGAGCTCAACCCCACGGTGATCTTGAACCGCACCCGGGGCTTCATCGGCACTTCTCGATCAACGCGGGAAGTTTGGCGGGGGAGAGCTTCCCGTGGACGGCGTCGTCCAGCATCACGACGGGGGAGAGGCTGCAGCAGCCCAGGCACGCGGCGTCGCGAACGGTGAGGCGCCCGTCGGGGGTCGTCTCGCCGGCCTTCACGCCCAACAAACGCTCGACCGCCTCCGAGATCTTCTCCGCGCCCGCGACATGGCACGCAGTGCCGTGGCAGACGGTGAGCAGGTGCCTCCCCGCGGGTTTCAGACGGAACTGCCCGTAGAAGGTCGCGACCCCGTAGACCTCCGCGGCCGAAATCCTCCGCGCCCGGGCGATGCGCCGCATCGCGGCGGCCGGGAGGAAGCCGAAGATCCCCTGTGCCTGCTGGAGAAGCGGGATCAGGGCCCCGGGACGCTTCCCGAGGGTGGCGAGAAGGCGCCTGAAGCGGCGCTCCCGCACCGCGGCGTCGCGCTGCCGAATCGTGTGCATCGCCGGACTCTCCCCGCCGTTACGGCCAGAGGCCGCGGATCCTCATGGCGTTGCCGACCTTCCCCACCGCCAGGACGATTGCCGCGGTGCGCATGTCCACGCGATGGGTCTCCGCCGCCCGCAACACCGCGTTGAAACTTGAGACCATGATCAGGCGGAGACGCTCGTTCACCTCGTTCTCGCTCCAGAAGTACGCCTGCAGGTTCTGCACCCACTCGAAGTAGGAGACGGTGACGCCGCCGGCGTTGGCGAGGATGTCCGGCACGATGAAGACCCCGAGGTCGTGAAGGATCGGGTCCGCCTCGGGGGTCGTGGGGCCGTTCGCCGCCTCCGCGATGACGCGCGCGCGGATCCGCGGGGCGATCTCCGCGGTGATCTGCCCCTCGAGGGCGGCGGGGACGAGGAGCTCGCAGTCGAGCTCGAGGAGCTCGGCGTTCGTGACCGCGTCGGCGCCGGGGAAGCCGACCACCGAACCGGTTTGCCGCTTGTGCAGGAGGACCGCGCGCGGGTCGAGCCCGTCGGGGTTGAAGATGCCCCCCCTGGAGTCCGACAAGGCGACGATCTTCGCGTCCGCCTCGTGGAGCAGCCTCGCCGAGACCGAGCCCGCGTTGCCGAACCCCTGGACCGCGACGCGCGCCCCCTCCAGCGGGATCCCCCGGTACCTGAGCGCCTCCGCCGCGGTGAGCATCACCCCGCGCCCGGTCGCCTCCTGGCGGCCGAGCGACCCGCCGATCTCCATCGGTTTCCCGGTCACCGAGCTGATGGCGCTCCACCCCTCGGTCATGCTGATGGTGTCCATGAACCAGGCCATGATCTGCGCGTCCGTGTAGACGTCGGGGGCGGGGATATCCTTCGTGGGGCCGATGAACGATCCGATCTCGGTCGCGTAGCGGCGCGTCAGGTGCTCGAGCTCCCGCGACGACATCGTCTTCGGGTCGCAGACCACGCCGCCCTTCGCCCCGCCGTAGGGGATGTTGACCACCGCGCACTTCCAGGTCATCCACATCGCCAGCGCCCGCATCTCGTCGAGGTCGACGCGGGGGTGGTACCGTATCCCCCCCTTCGCCGGACCGCGGATGAGGTTGTGCTGGACGCGGTAGCCGGTGAAGACGCGCGGGGTCCCGTCGTCCATCCGCATCGGGATGGAGACGGTGAGCTCGCGCTGGGGATGGCGGAGGCGTTCGTGGATGTACGGATCGAGATCGAGGATCCGCGCGGCACAGTCGAGCTGCGTGCGGGCCGCGTCCCATGCAGTGAGCGATGTCGTGTTCAACGGGTCCCTTCGGGGCCTAATGCGGGGTGCATCCCAGGATGATATACTATCGGCGCCTGAAAGACAAGCGCGGGCGGAGAGGGGGCGTCGATGAAGATCGGGCTGATCTCGGATTCGCACGAGCACATGCCGATGATCAGGCGGGCGGTCGATCTGTTCAACCGTGAAACGGTCGGGCTGGTGCTGCATGCGGGCGACATCATCTCCCCGATCACCGCGAAGGAGTTCTCGAGGCTCGCGGCGCGGATGCGGGCCGTCTTCGGGAACAACGACGGGGACAAGCTGTTCCTGAGGGAGCGTTTCGCCCCGTTCGCGACGATCCATGAACACTGCTGGGAGGGGGAGGCGGGGGGGAGGAAACTGCTTCTGATGCACGCCCCGGACGCGCTCGCGGCGCTGGAGGCGAGCGGGGCCTACGACGTGATCGTCTACGGCCACACGCACGAGGTGGTGGTGCGGCGGACGGGAAAAACGCTCGTGGTGAACCCGGGGGAGTGCTGCGGCTGGATCACCGGGCGCGCCACGGTCGCCCTGCTCGACACCGAGACGATGGAGGCGAAGCTCGAAACCCTCTGACGTCCGCCGCTTCTCTCCGGCCGCGGAACCGAGATACTAGAGACGCGCAGCCGCGTTCAGGGCCACAGCCCCCGGTAGCAGGCCGCCTCGGCCACGCGGCTCACCCCGAGCATCATCGCCGCCGTGCGCATGTCGACCTTGTGCCGCTCCATCATCTCCACCGTCTCGGCGAACGCCCCCGTCATGATCCGGCGAAGCCGCTCGTTGACCTCCTCCTCGGTCCAGAAGTACTCCTGGAGACTCTGCACCCACTCGAAGTAGGAGACGGTGACGCCGCCCGCGTTGGCGAGGATGTCGGGCACCACCGTGATGCCGCGGCGCAGGAGGACCGCCTCGCCCGCGGAGCTGATCGGGGCGTTGGCCGCCTCGACGATGATTTTGGCGCGCACCCGCGCGGCGTTCTCCTCGGTGATCTGCCCCCCCAGTGCGGCGGGGATGAGGATGTCGCACGGCGTCTCGAGAAGCTGGGCGTTGGTGAGCGCCTTCCCCCCCGCGAACCCCTTCACCGTCCCGGTCCTCTCCGCGTGCAGGAGCAGCGCCGGGACGTCGAGCCCGGCCGGGGCGTGCACGCCGCCGTGCACGTCGCTCACTGCGACGATCTTCCCGCCGTGTTCGTGGATGATCCGGACGGAGTGCGCGCCGACGTTCCCGAACCCCTGAATCGCGAACGAGCAGCGGCTGAGCTCCGTTCCGGCATGGAGGCAGACCTGCTCGGTCACGTAGAAGACCCCGCGCGCCGTCGCCTCGATCCGCCCCTTGGAGCCCCCGAGGCAGATCGGCTTGCCCGTGACCACGCCCGGGACCGAGTGGCCGTGGTTCATGCTGAAGGTGTCCATGATCCAGCTCATCACCTTCGGGTTCGTGTTCATGTCGGGGGCGGGGATATCCCTGTCGGGGCCGATGATGATCGCGATCTCGCTCGTGTAGCGCCGCGTCAGGTGCTCGAGCTCACGCTCGGACATCTTCGACGGGTCGCAGACCACGCCGCCCTTCGAGCCGCCGTACGGGATGTTGACGAGCGCGCACTTCCAGGTCATCAGCATCGCCAGCGCCGTGATCTCGTCCAGGTCTACCTGCGGGTGGTAGCGGATACCGCCCTTGCAGGGCCCCCGCTCCATGCTGTGCTGGACACGGTAGCCGGTGAAGACCTTGGTGTGGCCGTCGTCCATCCGGATCGGCACGGAGACGATGAGGGTTCGCTGCGGCTTCTTCAGCTTCTCGTGGATGTCCGGGTCGAGCCCGAGCTTCCCGGCGGCGTTCTCGAGCTGTTTGAGCGCCAACTCGAGCGGCCCCTGTTCGTCCTGAAGCGGCTTGTTCATCGTGCGCGCCCTCTCTTTGCAGGCGTCTTACGCCGTCAGCTTCTCGACCACGAGCGCCGCGATCTCGGTGCCCACGCGGAACTGGCCCTCGGCGGTGGAGGCGCCGATGTGCGGGGTGGCGACCACGTTCTCGAGCTTCAGGAGCGGGTTGTCGGGCGCGGGGGGCTCGACCTCGAAGACGTCGAGGGCGGCGCCGCGCACCTTGCCGCTCTGCAGCGCCTCGTAGAGGGCCGCTTCGTCCACGACCCCTCCGCGCGCGCAGTTGATGATGATGACGCCCTTCTTCATCATGGCGAACTGCTTCTCCCCGATCAGGTGCGTCGATTCCTTCGTCTTGGGGAGGTGCAGGGAGATGATGTCGGACTCTCTCAAGGTGGTCTCGAGATCGCAGGTGTCCATCAGGGGCGCCTGGACGAGAGGGGCGCAGCGGCTGGTCCGGGCGCAGGTGGTCACCCGCATCCCGAGGCCGAGGGCCCGGACGGCCATCTCCTGCCCGATGCGGCCGATGCCGATGATGCCCAGCCGCTTGCCGTAGAGCTCCGTCCCCGCGAATTTCTTCTTCTCCCACTTGCCCGCCTTGACCGAGGCGTCGGCGGCGGGGATCTTCCGGGCGACGGCGAAGATCAGCCCGATCGCGAGCTCGGCGACGGAGACGGAGGATGCGCGGGGGGTGTTGACCACGGGGATGCCCCGTTCCTTGGCGCAGGCGACGTCGATGTTGTCGAGGCCGACGCCGCCGCGGGCGATGACCTGCAGCTTCCCGCCCGCCTCGATGACCTTGCGCGTGATCTTGGTCGCGCTCCGGACGATGACCGCGTGGTAGTCGCCGATGCATCCGACGAGATCGTCCTCCTTGAGGCCGGTCTTCTCGGTCACCTCGAGACCCGCGCCCTTGAGGATCGCCACCGCCTCCTTCGCCACCGGATCACAGATCAGCACCTTCTTCATCCCCGTTCCTCCCCTCATGCAGGCCGCGTCATCGCGGCAGGTTCAACGCGTTCAGCACCAGCCCGGTGTACAGCTTCGGATAGAAATCGGTCGACTTCTGCGGCATCCGCTCGCCGTTCCCGGCGACACGGGCGACCTCCTCGGCCCGCGTCGGATTGAGAAAGACCGCCGCCTGGAATGCGCCGGTGTCCACCGCCCGCACGGCGGCGTCGGCGTACCGCTCGTAGGAGACGTGCGCCTCCTCCTCCAGTTTCCGCTTGTCGATGCCGAGGAGCGTTTCGAGGACGGCGTGGATGATGCTCACGTCGAGCCGCTTCCAGTCCGCCGAGGCGTCCGCCGGCATCGACGCGGCGACGGCCGCCTCGTCGTTGAGGCGGAGAACGGTGAAGGTTTTGCCGAGGTAGAGTCCGAAGCGGTGGTCGCCGGGGCGGTCGGTTTTCATCCCCGCAAGCAGTTCGTCAAGCCCGCCGCAGCGCTCGAGGGTGAAGAGGCGCGCGAGCCGTGCGGGGAAGGCCGCGAGCTCGTCGGGGGGGAGGTGGTGCAGCAGGCGGTGCGTGGGGAGGACGGTGAGCCCCGGGTCCTCCATCGCGACGAACGCCATGATGTGGGAGTCGAAATTCTCGTTGCCGGGCAGGCACCGCACCCCCTTCTCCCGCATCTCGCGCCGGTAGTTCAGCGCCGTCTCGTAGCGGTGGTGGCCGTCGGCGATAAAGAGCGACTTGGCCTCCATCAGCGACTGCACCTCGCGGTGCACCGCGGGATCGGTCACGACCCAGACCCGGTGGACCACCCCGTCGTCGTCGCGCGCCTCGACGTCGGGCGGGCCGCCGGTCTTCCGGGCGAGGGCGCCGGCGACCGCCCCCTCCGGGTCGGAGTAGAGCATGAAGATCAGGCCCGACTGCACCGCGGTCGCGCGCATCAGGTTGAGGCGGTCCGCCTTGGGCCCCGCGAGGGTGCGTTCGTGCGGCATCACGCCGCCCTTCTTGAACTCCTCCAGCCCGCCGAGGGCGATGAAGCCGCGCCGGGTCTTGACGGGGCCGCCCGCGAACGAGTACTCCTGGGCGTAGACGTACAACGCTTCCCGCTCGTCGCGGACCAGGACGCGTTCCGCGACGCACCGGTCGAAGAAGGAGCGCGCACGGGTGTACTGGTTGTCGGCGGGCGTGTCCTGCGGCGTGGTGGCGCCTTTGGAGAAGCGCACGATATGGTGCGGATGCCGCCGGTAGTAGATCTCCTGCAGTTCCGGCGTGATCTTGTCGTACGGCTCCGCGAAGACGAGGCCGGTATCCGGGACCTTCTCCGGGTTGTAGCGGTATCCCCTGAACGGATAGACAAACGCCATCGCGACCCTCCCAGCAGATGGTGGTGACGAGGATTCTATGATAGGCGGGCGGAGCCGGCGCGTCAACCGTATTCCCCGCCCCCCGGCAACTCCCGCTGGACGGGAGGGGGGCGCTCGTAGTAGTATAACGGCCGCACAGACAGGCGACGCGGTTGCGTCAGACAGGAGGCGGGGATATGGGAAAGCGGGTGTTCAACTTCTACGCGGGGCCGGCGACGCTCCCGCTCAAGGCGCTCAAGGCGGCCAGGAGCGAGCTTCTCGACTTCCGCGGGAGCGGGATGTCGGTCTGCGAGATCAGCCACCGGTCGAAGGATTTTCAGGCGGTTATCGACGAGGCGACGGCCCTCGTGAAGGAGCTGTACGCCGTCCCCGCCGGGTTCCACGTCCTCTGGCTCCACGGCGGCGCGTCGACGCAGTTCTTCCACATCCCGTGGAACCTCTCGCTCGAGGGGAAGCCGCTCTCCTACATCCACACCGGCGCGTGGGCGAAGGCGGCGATCAAGGAGGCGGGCTTTTTCGGCGAGGTGCAGATACCCGCCTCGTCCGAGGATGCGAACTTCAACTACATCCCGCGGGATTTCCGCATCGACCCCAACTCGTCGTACCTCCACATCACCTCCAACGAGACGATCGGCGGGATCGAGTGGTTCAGGTTCCCCGCCACGGGCCAGGTGCCGCTCGTGGTGGACGCCTCGTCGGACTTCCTGAGCCACCCGGTCGACTGGTCCTCGGTGGCGCTTCTCTACGCCGGCGCGCAGAAGAACCTCGGCCCCGCGGGCGTCGCGGTGGTGATCGTCAGGGAGGATATGGTGGCGCGGGCCCGCGCGAAGAAGCTCCCCACGATGGTCTCCTACGGGACCCATGTGGACAAGGGGTCGATGCACAACACGCCCCCCTGCTTCGCCATCTACCTCTCGCTGCTGGCGCTGCGCGAGCTCAAGGAGAAGGGCGGGCTGCCGTACATCGAGAAGCTCAACAAGAGGAAGGCGAACGCGCTCTACTCGATGATCGATCGATCGGGGGGGTTCTACCGCCCGTTCGCGCGCAAGGATTCCCGCTCGCGGATGAACGTGACCTTCCGCCTGCCGACCGCGGAACTCGAGGAGAAGTGCGCCGCCGAGGCGAAGGCGCGCGGCCTGATCGGGCTGAAGGGGCATCGGAGCGTGGGCGGGATGCGCGCCTCGATCTACAACGCGATGCCGATGAAGGGGGTCAAGGCCCTGATCGCGTTCCTCGAGGAGTTCATGAAGGCCAACAGCTGATCGTTCACGCAGAGGCATGACCGCGGCAGACCGCGGGGCCTTTCGGGGCCCCGCGGCGCCGCAAAGGGGCGTGTCGGGATGGCCGCGCTCTGGGCGAGGTTCAAGAGGCGGATCGAGCCGCCGGAGCGGCTCCTGGGGCTCAACTTCGGCGACGAGCGGGAGAGGTTCCGGGCCCTGCTGGAGCGGACCGGCCGCGATGCGCGCATCCTCGACGTGGGGGCCGGCGGGATGCGGATGCTCCCGGGGATCGTCACGATGGAGCTGTGCCCGACCGCCACGACCGACGTGGCCGGAGACGCCCTGGACCTTCCGTTCCGCACCGGCTCCCTCGACGGGGTGATGATCCTGAACGTGCTGGAGCACGTGCGGGATCCCGCAAGGGTTGCGGCGGAGATCGGGAGGGTGCTGCGGCCCGGGGGCGCCGTCTACGCCGTGGCGCCGTTCGTTTTTCCGTACCACGAGGCGCCCGAAGACCATTGGCGCTACTCGGTCTCGGGCATCGCCCTCCTCTTCGAGCGGCTGGGCTTCCAAAAGGCGTTCAACGGCTTCCAGAAGGGGCCCTGCTCGACGTACCTCCGCCTCTCGGTCCATTTCTGGGCGCTCTTCTTCTCGTGCAACCGGGTCCTGCTCTACAAGATCTTCCGGGTGCTCTTCTCGTACCTCTTCTCGCCGTTCAGGTTCTTCGATCATATCGTCTACCGGTACACGCTCGCGCACGTGGTCTGTTCGAGCGTCTATTTCATCGGGGTGAAGGCTCCCGGGACGGCGTGCGGCCCGTCCGCGCGGGCGTGATCCGGGGAGGAGGCGGGATGGAACGCCTGGACAGGATGATCAGGGTGGCGCGCGGGAAGGCCAAGGCCGACGTGGTGTTGCGGAACGGCCGGGTCGTCAACGTCTACACCGGGGAGTGCGTCGAGACGGACGTGGCGATCCTCGGGGACCGGATCGTCGGGCTCGGGAGCTACCGCGGGGCGAAAGAGTACGACGTCGCGGGGCGGTTCGTCGCCCCGGGGTTCATCGACGCGCATATCCACCTCGAGAGCGCGATGGTGACGGTGCCCGAGTTCGCCCGGGTCGTCGTGCCGATGGGCACCACGTCGGTGGTGAGCGACCCCCACGAGATCGCCAACGTGATGGGCCTCGAGGGGATCAACTACATGCTCAGGTCGAGCAAGTACAACCCCCTCAACGTGTTCGTGATGGTCCCCTCCTGCGTGCCGTCGTCCCCGCTTGAGACGCCGGGGGCGGTGCTGCGGGCGACCGACATCCTCTTCTTCCTCAACCAGGAGTGGGTCCTGGGCCTTGCCGAGATGATGGACTATCCCGGCCTCCTCGCCTGCGACCCGGCGATTCTCGACAAGGTGAGGATCGCGGGCCGCAGGATCATCGACGGACACGCCCCCGGCCTTTCGGGAAAGGATCTGTGCGCCTACATCGCCGCCGGGATCTCCTCGGACCACGAGTGCGTGACGGAAGAGGAGGCGCGCGAGAAGCTCCGCCTGGGGATGACCGTGATGATCCGCGAGGGGGGGTGCGCGCGTAACATGGAGGCGCTCCTGCCTCTCGTCACCCCCGCGACCGCCCCGCACTGCGCCTTCTGCACCGACGACCGACACCCCCAGGCGCTGATCTCCGAGGGGCACATGAACGGCGTCCTCAGGAAGGCGGTGCGGCTGGGGCTCGACCCGGTGACGGCGATCACGCTCTGCACCCTGAACCCGGCCCGCCACTACGGCCTCGACGGGCTCGGCGCGGTGGCCCCCGGGAAGATCGCCGACATCGTCGTCCTCGAAGACCTGGACGGATTCTCGGTCGAGATGGTTTTCAAGAACGGCCGCCTCGCCGCCCAAGACGGCGCGCTCATCCCCGGCGTTCCCGGCGCGCCCCGGCCGCCCGAGCCGCTGCGCGGCTCGATCAACATCCAGTGGCTCGCGCGCGAGCAGTTTGAGATCCCCGCGTCCCGCGGGCGTCTCCGCGCGATCGCGCTTGTCCCGGGGCAGCTCCTCACGCGCCTGGAGCTCGTGAAGCCCTCCGTCCTCTCCGGGCGAGTGGTCGCCGATCCGGGGCGCGACCTATTGAAGATCGCCGTCATCGAGCGCCACCACGCCTCCCCGAATATCGGCCTGGGGATCGTGCGCGGCTTCGGCCTGACGCGGGGCGCGATCGCCTCCTCCGTCGCCCACGACTCGCACAACATCGTCGCCGTCGGCACGAACGACGCCGACATCCTGGAGGCGGTGATCAAGATCAGGAAGCTCCAGGGGGGGCTCACCGCGGTGGTGGACGGGAAGCTCATCGCGAGCGTCGCCCTCCCGATCGCAGGACTGATGTCGGAGAAGTCCGTCCGCGAGGTCGGGGACGAGCTCGACGCCCTGATCGCGGCCGCCCGTCGGATGGGCTGCAGGCTTGAGGACCCGTTCATGATGCTCTCGTTTTTGTCGCTCTCGGTGATCCCAGAGCTCAAGCTCACCGACAAGGGGCTCGTGGACGTTTCGGCGCAGAAGATCGTTCCGCTCTTCGCGCAGGAGAGGGCGGGCGGAAAGGGCGCGCGGCGATGAGGATCGACGGGGCGCCCATCCTCGCGGCCGCGCCTGATCACGAGGCGGAGATCCTCCGGGCGCTCTCCGCGCGCCTCGTCGGGGGGCAGCGGCGATGAACGGCCCCCCCCGCCGCCCCGGACCCGGCGCCCCGGCGCCCGCCCCACCCCCGGGCGCGGCCCCGGCCCCGCGCAGCGTCGGGCTGGCGACGAAGATCGGGCTGCTGTTCGCCCTCCTGATCATGGGCAAGGTCGCCTCGATGGCGAAACGGGGGCCGGTGGGGACGGAGGAGCTTCGGCTCCTCGGGATCGTCCTCGGCGAGATCCTCCTCCTGATCGTGGCCCTCGTCAACGTCAACTTCGTCTTCTACGTGCTGGTCTTTTACGTGCCGTTCAGCCAGATGCTCCCCGGCGACTACGGCACGGCGGTGAACATCACCAACGTGCTCCTCGTCATCATCGTCTTCGGGCTCTTCTTCAGGAGCATCCGCGAGGGGGGGCACTTCCTGGTGTCCACGGAGCTGGACCGGCTGATCGGCCTCCACCTGCTACTGACGTTCGTGGCCTTCTTCCGGGCGGCGCTCGCCGAGACGATGGACTGGTTCCTCCTCGTGACGCTGATCAAACGGTTCATCACGCCGATCTTCCTCTACTATCTGGCGAGCTGGATCGTGCGGGACCGGCAACAGATCCAGGACTGCATCTACATCGTGATGTTGACGACGCTGATGGTGGCGTTCCTGGCCACCAAGGACACGCACACGCCGACCCACTTCTCCTGGGAGCGGCGCGAGGACGCGGGACTGTCGCAGGCGAACCTGCTGGCGGCGTTCTTCGTCTACTACATGTTCTACTACTTCGCCTTCTTCAGCCTCCACGCAAACCAGTTCAAATACTGGCTGCTGCTGATATGCATCTACCCGTGCGCGCGGGGGATCATGCTGGCCTTCTCGCGGGGCGGCTACTTCGCCTTCGTCGCGGGGACGCTGTACATATGCTGGCTCTACAAGAAGTGGCTCTTCGTGCTGACGGCCGTGGTGATGCTCATGCTGTGGCAGAAGCCGGGGCTCGTCTTGCCGCAGGCGGTCGTGGAGCGCATCGAGGGGACGACGGTGGAGTACGAGGCCGACTACGGGAAGTCGAAGGTGCGGTTCGAGTCCTCCTCGGCGGGGCGGATCGCGATCTACACGGCCGGCCTCAAGATGGTGATGCGCTATCCCCTCCTCGGGGTCGGGTACGGACAGTTCCCGGTGCGGGTCGGCGAGTACGACTCGTACGCGGCGGGCAGGGACGCGCACAACGCGTATCTGCTGATCGCCGCGGAGATGGGGATCCCGGCGCTGCTGGTGTACCTGATGATCGTCTTCCGGCTGCTGCGGTACTCGCTGGCCATCTACCGATACGGCACCGATACGATGTACCGGGCGGTCGGGATGGGGTTCGCGACCGGCGTGATCGGATTTCTGGTGGCGAACTTCTTCGGCTGCCGGTTCAACACCACCGAGACGGTCGGCGTCTGGTGGATCCTCGCCGCGATGATCGTCTTGATCAGGAAGCAGTCGATGATGACGCCCGGCGCCGTGCCCCCGCCTCCCGTGGCCGTGCGCCCCGCGGGGGGCACGCCGTGACCGCCCCCTGCCCCATCTGCGGCGGCACGCGTCTCCGCCCCCTGGTCGCGGAGGCGGAACGTTCCCTGCGCCGATGCCGCGCCTGCGGCGCCGTCCATCTGTGGCCCCGGCCCGCGTCCGCCGTGCTGGAAGAAACCGTCGACCGCGCCGCCGCGCGGCGGCTGCCCCGCGAGCGGGAGACGGCGGTGCTCGAACGGATACGCGCCCGCAACAGGGAGATACTGGAGCGTTTGGAGCGGCGGGGATGCCGCGGGTCTTTGCTCGACGTGGGCTGCGGCCGGGGGATACTGATGGAGGACGCGCGGCGGCGCGGCTGGCGCGTCGCCGGCGTGGAGCTGGCCGGGAAAATCGCGGAGGAGGGGATCGAAGAGCGCGGTCTCGACATCAAAGTCGGCACCCTCGCCGACGCGGCGTTCCCGGCGGCCTCGTTCGACGCGGTGATCTTCTCCCACTCCCTCGAGCATCTCGCCGCCCCGGCGGAGGCGCTGCGGGAGGCGGCCGGGCTGGTGCGGGCCGGGGGGTGGGTGTACGTGGAGACGCCGCACTGGGGTTCCCTCTCGAGCCGGCTGCTGGGGCGCGGCTGGTGGAACGTGGATCCGGACAACCACCTGTTCCTCTTCTCCCGCCGCGCCCTCGAGATCCTCGCCCGCCGCGCGGGGCTCGAGGCGCGGGAGTTTCGGGGCACGCATTTCGACGCCACGGCGGTGCTGATCCGGCGTGCCCGGCTCCGGGATCCCGCCCTGAACGACCTCGTATGCATCAACGAGCTGAGGGACCGGCTCTTCTCGATCCGGGGGGCGTGGCGGGCGGCGCGCGTCCTTGACTCGTGCGCCGCGCTGCTGCTCGGGCGGAGCCTGTTGAACGACTATCTGGAGTGCTGGCTTCAAAGGCCCGCCGTCCCCTGAGCGGGAGGCGTTGCGGGGCGCGGGGGAGCGCATCGGAATGGATCCGTACATCTGCATCATCGTCCTCAACTGGAACGGACTGAAGGAGACGCTCGACTGCCTCGCCTCGCTCCGGCGGATCTCCTACCCGCGTTTCAAGGTGATCGTCGTGGACAACGCCTCGACCGACGGCTCGCCGAAGGCGATCGCCGAACAGTTCCCGGAGGCGCTCCTCATCCGCAACCAGGTCAACGCGGGCTTCGACGGGGGCAACAACATCGGGATGCGCGCCGCCTTGCGGGAGGGCGCCGAGGCGGTGCTCCTGCTCAACAACGACACCATCGTATGTCCGGAACTGCTGCGTCGGCTCGCCGATGCGGCGGCCTTCCTCCCGCGCGCGGGCGTTCTCGGGCCCAAGATCTACTACCACGAATCCCCGGATGTCTTCTGGTGGGCCGGGAGCCGGAGCAGCTACTCCACGACCGGCTGGATGCTGACCTATACGCAGGAAGGGAAGCGCCAACGCGACGAAGGGCAGTACGACGCCATCAGCCGCATCGCCGCGGTCATCGGCTGCGCGATCTACATCAAGAGCGAGGTGCTGCGGGAGGTCGGCCTGCTCGACGAGCGCTTCTTCATCTACCACGAGGAGTACGACCTCTGCCGGCGCGCGGAGGATGCGGGCTGGTACTGCTACTTCGTGCCGGAGGCGAAGGTGTGGCACAAGGTGTCGATGTCGATGGGGGGGGAGTATTCGCCGTCGCTGTACTACCTCTGGACTCGCAACTGGATGCTGTTGAGCAGGAAACACACCCCCGTGCTGCTCTGGCCGATGCTCTACCTCGCGTATCTCAAGGAGAGCTTCTGGGTCTACCAGGGACTCGGCGAGAAGGGAAGGCACGCCGCCGCAGAGGCGGCGCTCGCGGGGGCGTGGCACGCGCTCCTCAACCGGTTCGGGCCGCCGGGAAGGCTTGTCCCCCCGCGATTCCTCAGCCGCCTCGCGGCGCGGCGTTTCCGCCGTCTGTCCGGGAGCGGGGGGTGAGCGAAATGCGGGTGGCCTACGACGCGGGGATACTCTCCTCGCCCCATCTCACGGGGATCGGCCGGTACACCCGGCAGCTCGTCGAGGCGATCGCCGCGCTCGGCACGGCGCACCGGTTCGACCTCCTCTTTCCGCGCGGCGGCGCGATCCCCCCCCCGCCGCCCGGTTTCGCGGCTCGTCGATGCCCCGTGCGGGGCGATATGCGCGAGGACAGGTTCCATCGGCTCTGGTTCGATCTCTGGCTCCCGTTCGAGATCGCCATGCGCCGGATCGACCTGTTGCACGGTCCCAGCTACCTCCTGCCTCGCACGCGGCGCGCGAGGACCGTGGTGACCGTCCATGACCTGGCGCACGAGAAGCGCCCGGAGTGGGCGCCCGGCTGCTCGGCCGGGTTCAGGCGCAGGGCGCGGGAGAGCGCGCGGCGGGCGGACGCGGTGATCGCGGTCTCCCGGGCCACGCAGCGGGACGTCGTCGAGATCTACGGGGTGCCGGAGGAACGAATCGAGGTGATCCACGAGGGGGTGGATCCGTCGTGCGTCCCCGTCGACGATCCCGCGGCGCTCGATCTTTTTCGAGCCCGGCGCGGGCTGACCGCGCCGTACATCCTCTCGGTCCTCTCCCTCTCCCCCCGGAAGAACATCCCGGGCCTGCTGCGCGCCTTCGCGCGGGCGCGGCGCACCGCCGGACTGCCGCACCTGCTCGTCGTCGCCGGCAAATCCTACGGCGCCCCCGGCCCGCTCCGCGACGCGGAGGGGCTCGGCGTGGCGGACCGGTTCCGCTTCATCGACTACGTCCCGGCCGGGGATCTGCCGCTGCTCTACAGCGCGGCGGAGCTGTTCGTCTTCCCGTCGTTCGACGAGGGGTTCGGCCTCCCGCCGCTCGAGGCGCTCGCCTGCGGCTGCCCGGTCGTCGCCTCGCGCGCGGGGGCGCTCCCCGAGGTGCTCGGCGACGCGGCGCGCTACTTCGACCCCTCGGACGAGGAGGGGATGGCGGAGGCGCTCGTGTGGGGCGTCCGCGAGGGGAGGAGCCCGGAGGCCCGTGCGAGGGGGTTCAGGCGGGCGCGGGAATTCACCTGGGAACGGGCCGCCCGGGAGACCGTGAGGCTCTATGAACGGCTTTGCTGAACGGCCGCGCGGGGCCGGCGCGGCCGCGGCGCTCGGATGCCTCGCGGGCCTGGCCTACGGCGCGGCCGCGGCCGCGTTCTTCTTCGACCGCTATAGCGTCGTCAAGAACGTCTGCCCGCCGCCGGAGGGGGGCCGGTTCCTGGCGTTCTCGGCCTGTCTCATCCTCGCCTACGGGACGATCGGGACGTGCGCGGGGGCGCTCGCGGCGGCGGCGGGACGGCTTCTCCGGTGTACTCCGGCCGGCCGCCGCGGGTGCCCCCCGTTCCTGACGGCCGCCGCCCTCGGCCTCTTCGCCTGGGTGGAGACCGCCGCGTATCTCAACGGATACTCCTTCGCATTCGAGTGGGGCCGTCGGGTCTACCTGCGGGGGTGGCAGCTGCGGGCGGCGCTGGTCGATCCGCGGGTCCTCGCCGCGAACGCGCTGCTCCTGGGGGCCTGCCTCGCGGCCTTCGCCGTCGTCTGGATCCTGCTCGCGCGGTCCAGGCACCCGAACGGCCGCGCCGCCTGGACCTGGGCCGCATTCCTCTTCGCGACGCTGGCCGTGCCGGTGAACTACCGTCTGCCGGAGAGCGCATCCCCGGCCTCGTGCGCGGCGAACGCCGCCCTCGGGGCGGGGTGCGTGGCGACCGGATGGTTCCTCGCCGCGGCGTGGGGGCGGCTCCGGGGCACGAATGTCGGGCGCCTGGCGTGGTGCGTCCCCGCCGCGCTCGTCATGTTCCTCCTCTGCGGGCGCGATTCGCAGGCCAAGACGATCCTCTTCTTCCGTTCCCCCGTCGCGGCGCGGCTCTGCCTGAGAACCCTCAACGCCGCCTTCGATCCGGATCGGGATTTCTTCGGCCCCCTCGCGCCGGTCCGCGACTGCGACAACTGGAACGGAAAGATCAACCCGCTCGCCGTCGACCTCCCCGGAAACGGTCTGGACGAGGATTGCACGGGGGGGGATTTTACGCGCGAAGAGTTCGACCGGCTGCGGCGGGAAGACGAGAGGCGGCGCGCCTACAACGCGGCGGCGGACCGCGATGGAGCGCGGCTGCGGGAGGAGCGCTGGGGCACACAACGGCCGGACATCTTCATCCTGCTCGTCGACGCGCTGCGGAGCGACCACGTAAGCCTCAACGGGTATCCGCGGCGCACGACTCCGCAGATGGACGACCTCTTTCGCGAAGGGACCTATTTCCCCAGATGCGTCTGCCCCTCGCCGGGGACGGGGCCCTCGATCTCCTCCATCCTGACCTCCCTGCACCCGAGCGAGCTGCCGGGGGAGGGGGCCGGGGCGGTCCCGACCCTCCAGGCCTCTCTCAAAGAGGCGGGCTACTTCACCGCGTCGTTTCAGAGCATCACGCCGCCGTTCCCGGGTCTTCCGCCGCTTCTGCGGGGCGATTTCGACA
Organism: Chlamydiota bacterium; assembly: GCA_012729785.1. Taxonomy (NCBI): domain Bacteria; kingdom Pseudomonadati; phylum Chlamydiota; species Chlamydiota bacterium. The sequence continues at coordinate 35,840 of JAAYCL010000022.1, forward strand.
TCTTCTCCGAGCCCGGCGACCGCGGGCGGTACCGCATCGGCGCCGGCGAGGTGACCGCGGACGTGGAGCGGCTCCTCGACGAGCGCCCCCCCGGCCGGCCCCTCTTCGTCCTCGTCTGCTACTCCGACACGCACGCCGCATATCCCGCGCCGCCCCCGTTCTCCTCGATGTTCGGCGCCGCGACCGGCGTCCAGACGATCTTCATCCCGCGCCCCGGCGAACTGGCATGGATGACGCTCTGTTACGACAGGGCGGTCGCCTACGCCGACAGCGAGGTCGGGAAACTCATGCGGCGTCTCGGCGAGCGGGGCATCCTGGAGCGCGCGGCCGTCGTGCTCACCTCGGATCACGGGGAGGAGTTCTTCGAGCACGGCGGGCTGTACCACGGCGCCGGGCTCCACGCGGAGGCGACGACGGTCCCCCTCGCATTCCTCCCCTCGTTCCGCGGCGCCCGCACCGTCCCCGATCCGGTCCAGAGCGTCGATATCATGCCCACGCTCCTCTCCCTCGCGGGGGCGCCGGTCCCCGCCGATATCAGCGGCTGGAATCTCGTTCCCGCGCTCGCGGGGGTTGAGGCGCCGCGGGGGCGGGACCTCGTCTCCGAGACGCTCGGGAAGCCGCCGTCGCGGCTGATGGCGCTCACGCGGGGCGGGTTCAAGCTGATCCACGATTTTTACAGCGGCACGAACCTGCTCTATAATGCGGAGGAGGATCCGTGCGAGCGGCGCGACCTGGCGGCGGCGGAACCCGCCCGCGCCGCGGAGATGCAGCGGGGTCTGTTCGATCTGAAGTCGTATCTCGAACTCGCGCGCCTGAAGCGGCGCGCGGAAGGAGGGGACCGATGAAGGACGCGGTGCTGGTGACCGGAGGCGCGGGGTTCGTCGGATCGAACCTCGCGGCCGATATCGTTTCGCGGGGCGACCGGGTGACGGTCTTCGACAACCTCTCGAGGCGGGGGACCGAACGGAACCTGGAGTGGCTCCGGAAGACCTGCGGCGAAAAACTTGAGTTTGTGAAGGGGGATGTCCGCGATTTCGAGGCGGTGCGCCGGACCGTCGCGCGGGCGCGCGTCATCTATCATCTTGCGGGGCAGGTCGCCGTGACGACCTCGGTCGCGGAGCCGCGCGAAGACTTCGAGGTGAATGCGCTGGGGACGTTCAACGTCCTCGAGGCGGCGCGCCTGAGCGGCCGTCGCCCGGCGCTGGTCTTCACATCCACGAACAAGGTCTACGGGGGGATGGAGGATCTGGAGGCGGTGGAGGAGGGGGATCGGTGCCGGTTCTCCTCCGGCGTCCTGGGGATCGCCGAGGACCGGCCGCTCGACTTCCATTCGCCGTACGGCTGCTCCAAAGGCGCGGCGGACCAGTACGTGCGCGACTACGCCCGCATCTACGGCCTCCCGACGGTCGTCTTCCGGATGTCCTGCATCTACGGGCCGCGGCAGTTCGGAAACGAGGACCAGGGCTGGGTCGCGCACTTCCTGATCTCGGGGGCGAAGGGCCGCCCGCTCACCGTCTACGGCAACGGGAAACAGGTGCGCGACATCCTCTACGTGGCGGATCTCGTCAGGGCGTTCAGGAGTGCGGCGGAGCGGATCGAGACCGCCCGCGGCCGCGTCTACAATATCGGCGGGGGGGCGAACAACACCCTCTCCCTCCTCGAGCTGCTCGCGATGATGCGCGATCGGTTCGGCTACCGCGTCGAGCCGTCGTTCGCCGCATGGCGCCCGGGGGATCAGCCGATCTACGTGAGCGACATACGCAGGGCGCGCGAGGAGCTCGGCTGGGAGCCGGCGACCGGCAGGGACGAGGGGATACGAAAGCTCCACGACTGGATCAAGGCGAACGACGCGATGCTCTGAACGGCGCGCCTTTCGGGGATCCCCGATGAAGATACTCTGGCTGACGGACGACTTCCTCCCGCACTACGGCGGATCCCGCCTGCTCTACTTTCACACGATGGTGCGCTTCCCCCCCGGCGAGGTGCGCCTCCTCACGAAGCGGCGTCCGGGGTGGAGGGAGTTCGACCGGCGGGAGGGGCTGCGGGCCGAGCGCGGCTTCTTCCCCGCCCTGCCGGGCCGCCCGCCGTTTTCCATGCTCGCCGTCTACGCCGAGATGCTGCTGCGGGGGATGCGGGCCATGGCGCGGGAGCGCCCGGACGCCATCGTTTGCGGCGAGATCTTTCCCACCGCCTGCGTCGGCAGGGCGCTCGGGGCGCTGTGGCGGGTTCCGTATGTCGTCTACGTCCACGGGGAGGAGCTGAACGTTTTGAAAAAGCTTCGCACCGGGGCGCGCCTGATGCGTTCCATCCTCCTCCGCGCGGGCGCCGTCGTCGCCTCCGCGACCACGCCGCGGGACGAGGCGCTCCGCCAGGGGGTGCCCCCCGAACGCCTGCACCTGCTCCGTCCCGCCGTGGACGACGCCTTCTTCTCGCGCACTCCCTCCCCGCGCGCCGCGCGGGGGCGCTACGGGATCGGCGACGGGCCGCTCCTGCTCACGGTGGGGCGCCTGGTCGAACGGAAGGGGCACGAGGACGTGCTGCGCCTCTTCCCCTCCCTCGCCGAGGAGTTCCCCGGTCTCGCCTACCTGATCGTGGGGGCGGGGCCCGCCGAGGAGCGTCTCCGCCGCGCGGCGCGGGAGGCGGGCGCGGAGGGCGCGGTGATCTTCGCGGGCCGGATCGGGAGAGACGAGCTGCTCGACTGCTACGCCGCCTGCGACGTCTTCGTGATGCCCAACCGCGAGATGTCCGACGGCGATACGGAAGGGGCGTGTATCGTGCTGCTCGAGGCGGCGGCGTGCGGGAAACCGGTCGTGGCGGGGGTGGCGGGGGGGACTGCGGATTCGGTCGCCGACGGGGAGACCGGGTTCCTCGTCGATCCGGCCGCTCCCGGGGAACTCGGCCGCGCGCTCCGCGTGCTGCTGGGCGACGCCGCACGCCGGCGCCGGATGGGGGAGGAGGGCAGGAAGCGGGTGTCCGGGCGGCGATGGGAGGCGTGCGCGCGGGATCTGAGGTCCATCTGCGCAACGGTCGGCGGGGGAGGGGGCGCGACACGGTGATCCGGGTGCTCTATGCCGTCGACACGATGGCGTACGCGGGAACGCAGACGCACATCGCCGCGATGATCCGCGGGCACGACCGAACCCGTTTCCTCCCCCGCCTGCTCTGCCTCCAGGAAAAGGGCGCGCTCGGCGCGCGGCTCGAGGCGGAGGGGGTGCCGGTCGAGGCGTACGGGCTGAAGCGGATCTACGATTGTGCCGCGGCGCGGGAGGGGCTGCGCCTGGCCGCCTTCCTGAGACGCGAGCGCATCGACGTCCTCCACGCGTACCTGTTCGCGGCGCAGGCGTTCTGCGTGCCGCCGGCGCGCCTCGCGGGCGTGCCGCTCGTCGTCGCGGGGCGGCGGGCGGTGGGCGTCTACTGGACCGCACGGAGGCACCGGCTCGCGCGGAGGGTCTCCAACGCCCTCGCGCATCTGCAGGTCGCCAACTCCGAGGCGGTGAAGGAATACCTCGTCCGGCGGGAGGGGGTGCCGCCGGGCAGGATCAGGATAGTATATAATGGGGTGGACGCGAAGCGGTTCTCCCCGGCCCCGGCGCCCGAAGACCGCGGACCCGGCGAACTCACCGTCGGGTACGTGGGCAGCCTGACCCGGGTGAAGGGGGTGGATCTCCTGCTCAGGGCCGCGCGGCGCGCGCTCGACGAATTCCCCGGCCTGAAGGTCCGCATCGTCGGCGAGGGGCCGCTCGAGGCGCGCCGCGCCTACGAGGGGGACACCGGGGCGTCCCTGAAGGCGCTCGCCCGGGAGCTCGGGCTCGGGCGCTGCGTGGAGTTCGCGGGCGGGACCGAGCGCCCGGAGGACGAGTTCAAGCGGATGGATCTGTTCGTGATGGCCTCGCTTTCGGAGGGGATGTCCAACGCCGTGCTCGAGGCGATGGCCTCGGGCCTCCCGGTCATCGCCACGGCGAGCGGCGGGAACCGGGAGGTGGTGGAGGAGGGGAAGACCGGGCTGCTCTTCCCCGTCGGCGACGACCGGGCGCTGTCGGAGCGGATCCTCGCCTTCGCCCGCGACGCCGGGCGCCGGCGCCGGATGGGGGAAGCGGGCAGGAGACGGGCGCTCGAGCGGTTCACGCTGGAGCGGATGGTGGCGGGGATGGAAACGGTCTATCTCGACGGCCTCCGGGAGAGGGGGCGGTGAACGAGGCGAGGCGGTATCTGCGGATACTCAGGGACGACCCCCGCTACGCCCTGCGGACGGCCGCGGCGAAGCTCCGCACCCGGTTCCCCGCCGACTACCTGTTCCTGCGGAGCGGGCGCGCCTTCACCCCCGTGCACCTGACGCTCGAGCTCACGCACCGCTGCAACCTCAAATGCCACATGTGCGACCTGTACGGGGGGGGGCGGGAGATCGATTCCATCCGCTCGCGAAGGGAGGCGCCGGGGGGGGAGCTGGGGCCGGAGCTTTTCGAGCGGCTCTGCGCCTCGTTCGGTTTCATGAAGCCGGTCCTCTCCTTCGGCGGGGGCGAGCCGCTGCTGCACCCGCGGGCCGCCGAGATGATCCGCCGCGCGAAGGCGCGCGGGTTCATCTGCACCCTCACCACGAACGGCGTGCTGCTCGCGCGGCACGCCCGCGATCTTGTGGCGGCGGGCCTGGACAGCATCGTGCTCTCCATCGACGGCCCGGAGGAGATCCACGACGCGACGCGGGGGGTGCAAGGGACCTTCTCCCGCGCCCGCGACGGGGCGCGGGAGATCGCCCGCCTGAAGCGGGAGACCGGCGCCGTGAAGCCGCGCCTGCGGGTGAACTGCACCATCAACAGCCGCAATATCTCCGTCCTCGGCTCGATGCCGGAAGTCGCCGCGGGGTTCGGGGCGGATAGTCTCCTCTTCTCGCACCTCTGGTTCTGGGACGCGGGGATCGTCGAGCGACACAACCGTCTGTGCGGCGATCTCTGCCCGGTCGTCGAGCAGAACACGCACGAACTCGATCTGATAGACCCGGCGATCGTCGCCCGGGAACTCGACCGGGCGCGGGCGAGGCGGGCGGGCATCGCGGTCAAGTGCCTCCCGGAGCTCGACGCGGAGGGGGTGCGGCGCTACTACACGGAGCGCACGGCGCCGGTGACCCGCCTCGCGTGCCGGGCGGTGTGGCTGAGCGCGTTCGTCATGCCGTCGGGCGAGCTCCTCCCGTGCCTGGACTACTCGTACGGCAACCTCAACGAACGCCCCTGGGAGGAGCTGTGGAACGGTCCGCGGGCGCGCCTGTTCAGGAAGCGGCTTCGCCGTACGCGGATCTTCCCCGGATGCGTGCGCTGCTGTTTGCTCTACGCGTTTTGAGTTCGCGCCAGTCGTGTGCGTCGGCGTGCGGGCAGGTCCGCCACGTCGGACGCGGGAACGGGAGGTTCGATGGCCGACAGGGTGAGGGAGTTCTGGGAGGCGGAGGCGACCACCTTCGACGCGATCTACTCGGGGTCGAAGGGACCGGTCAGGCGCTGGCTCGACCGGACGCTGCGCCGGGACATAGGCGCCCGTTTCGACGAGACGATGCGGGAGTGCGCCGACGCGTCGGGGGCGGAGGTTTTGGACGTCGGCTGCGGCAGCGGCCGCTACGCGATCGCGCTTGCCCTCCGCGGCGCGAGGGTGACGGGCGTGGACACCGCGGCGCCGATGCTCGAACTCGCCCGCCGGCTCGCCGCGGAGCGCGGCTGCGCCGCGCGCTGTCGATTCGTCCTCTCCGAGTTCCTCTCGGCGCCGCTCGCCCGTGGGTACGACCTGACGCTCGCGATAGGGTTCTTCGACTACATCGCAGACCCGCGCCCCCACCTGGAGAGGATGGCGGCGTCGGCGGGGCGGGGGGGGAAACTGATCGCCACCTTCCCGCGCCTCTGGACCTGGCGCGCGCCGTTGCGGAAGGCGCGCCTCGCCGCGCGGGGCTGCCCCGTGTATTTCTACACCCGCGCCCGCGTGTGGCGTCTCCTGGAGGAGACCGGCTGGTCGCCGGCGCGCGTGGGAAGGGTGGGGAAGCTTCATTTCGCCGTCGCCATGAAGCGCTGAACGTTGCCGCAGAGGAGGCGGGGGGCGCACGGAGACACGGGTCCCTCCCGCCGCGGATCTTCATGGGGGATCGGCGGCGGGATTCGCATCCGTGTTCGTCCGTGGCCGCCGATGGCGACAGCAGGTTCCGTGCCCCCGTGCATTCTGCGGGACGGTAGACTATGCATCTGTTTTCCGACACCGTCAACGCGCTCAGCTTCGACGTCGAGGAGTGGTTCCAGGCGGAGGCGTTCGCCGGGCTTTTCCCGCCCGCGCGATGGGAGCGTCTGGAGAGCCGCTGCGAGACGCAGGTCGGGCGCATCCTCGACATCCTCGCCGCCCGCGGCGTCAGGGCCACCTTCTTCGTCCTGGGGTGGGTGGCGCAACGGCACGGGCGGCTCGTGAAACGGATCGCCGCCGCGGGGCACGAGATCGCCTGCCACGGCTTCGGGCACGCGATGATCACGAGGCAGACCCGCGAGGAGTTCGCCCGGGATGTCAGGCGCGCGCGCGAGCTTCTCGAAGATGCCGCGGGGACGCGCGTGGCGGGGTACCGCGCCCCCACCTTCTCCGTCACGGAGCGGACGCGGTGGGCGCTGGAGGTGCTCCTCGACCAGGGGTTCGGCTACGACGCCTCGATCTACCCGATCCGGCACGACCGCTACGGCATCCCGGGGTCGCCGCGTTTCCCGTACGTCGTGCTCGAGGGGGGGGGGCGCCGGCTCTGGGAGTATCCGGGATTCACGCGGCGCATCGCCGGGATGACGCTCCCGGCCGCAGGGGGCGGATACCTGCGGCTCCTGCCCTACGCCTGGACGCGCGGGGCGATCAGGGCGGCGCACCGAGAGGGGAGACCCGCGGCGGTCTTCGCGCATCCGTGGGAGTTCGATGCACGCCTCCCCGTCGCCCCGCTCCCGCGCCTGGCGCGCCTCAGGCACTACGGCGGCATCAGCCGCAACGCCGCGAAGCTGGAGCGGCTCCTCGAGGAGTTCCGCTTCGCCCCCGTGGGCGAGCTGCTCGCCTCCCTCGATGCGTCGAGGGGAGGCGGGCCCCGAAACGCGGGGGCCGAAACCGGGGACGCAGCCGTCTCGCGCGGCGGATTGAATTGACTGGACGCCATCCATGACCGTTGCCGCCTGGACAGTGCTGGTCTCGGCCTCGCTCCTGGCCTACGCCTACCTCGTCTACCCGCTCCTCGTCCTCCTCCTGGCCCGCCTCTTCCCCCGGCCGGTGCGCGCCGGCGATGCGGCCCCTTCGGCGACCGTCATCGTCCCTGCGCTGAACGAGGAGCGGGTTATCGAGGAGAAGATCGAGAACACCCTCGCCCTCGACTACCCGCCCGGGAAGGTTCAGCTGCTGGTCGTCTCCGACGGGTCGACCGACCGCACGGCGGAGCTCGCGCGCCGGTACGCGGGGCGCGGGGTGGAGGTCGTCGAGTTCCCGGAGCGGCGGGGCAAGCTGGCCGCCCTCCTTGACGCCCTGCCGCGCGCCCGCGGCGAGATCCTCGTCTTCTCGGACGCGAGCGGGATGCTCCGCCCCGGGGCGCTGCGCGCGATGGCCGCCAACTTCGCCGACCCGGAGGTCGGCGGCGTCTGCGGCTGGTACCGCTCCCCGGGCCTCGAGCGTTCGGGCGGGGCGGGGGAGCTCCTCTACTGGGATTACGAGTTCGCCATCAAGCGCGCCCAGAGCCGGTGGGCGACGCTCCTGGGGGCGACGGGGGCGATGTACGCCCTCCGGCGCTCCCTCTTCGTCGCCCCCCCGCCCGACACGATCAACGACGACTTCGTGATCCCGGCGCTGATGGTGGCGCGCGGGCACAGGATGGTGCTCGAGGAGGACGCGGTCGTGGACGATCTCGACCCGCGGATGGGGGATTTCCGCAGCCGCGTCCGCGTGACCGCCGGGAACTGGCAACAGCTCTTCTACTGCCGGAAACTCCTGTCGCTGCGCCGGCCGCGGGTCTGCTGGCAGTTCCTCTCGCACAAAATCCTCCGCCTCGCGTCGCCGTTCCTGCTTCTCGCCCTCTGCCTGTCGGCGCTCGTGCGCGCCCCCGCCGCGGCGGCCGCCGTTTTCCTCGCCGCGGCCGCCCTGGCGCTGATCCGGGGGACGGGGCCGGGCGGGAAGCTCTCCTCCGCGGCGAGGAAGTTCCTCGCCGGCAACGCCGCCGCCCTCTGCGGGACGGCGGTCTACTTCACCCGTGGGGGCAGGCTCTCATGGAAATAGAAGATCGGCGACGCGCATTCAGGGTGATGCTGGTGAACCCGGCGCCCGAGGAGATCGTGCAGGGCGACTGGTACCGGATGCCGCTCCTCGGGCTGGGCTACCTCGCCGCCTACCTGCGCCTCCACGGGTACCCGGTCGCCATCGCGGACGCGAAGTTCGACCGGCTGGGGCTCGAAGCCGTCCTGGAGAGGATACGCGGCTTCTCGCCGTCCCTCCTCGGCCTCACCGCGATGACGCACGAGGTGCGCCGCGCCGCCGAGATCGCCGCGGCCTCCCGCGCCGTCCTCCCGGGGCTCCGGACCGTCATCGGCGGCCCGCATGCGACGGCGCTCCCCCTCGAGACGCTCGCCGAGTTCCCCGACTTCGACTTCGCCGCCTTCGGCGAGGGGGAGGAGACGCTCCTCGCCCTCGCGGACGCGCTCCGATCCGGACGGGGGGCGGCGGGCATCGACGGGCTCTCCCACCGTTCCTCCGGCGGCGCCGCCGCCGCGAATCCGCCGCGCCCGTGGCGGCGCGACATCGACGCGCTCCCGTTTCCCGCCTGGGACCTGTACGGCCCCTCGCGGGAGTACCAGATCTTCTCCTCGCGCGGCTGCCCGTACCGGTGCAGCTTCTGCATGCGGGTCCTCGGCGACCGGGTGCGTTTCCGGAGCGTCGAGGGGGTGGTCAGGGAGTTCGAGTGGCTGGTCGCGACGAGGAAACCCGCCGAGATCTCCTTCTCCGACGAGGTGTTCACGCTCGACGAACGTCGGGCGACGGCGATCTGCGACCTCCTCATCGCCAAGCGGCTCCATACGACCCCCTGGTTCGCCAACGCCCGCGTGGACTGCCGTTCCGCGGCCCTGTACCGGAAGATGCGCGCGGCGGGGTGCGTGCGCGTCGGGGTGGGGATCGAGTCGGGAAACCAGGAGATCCTTGACCGGGTCCACAAGGGGATCACGAAGGAGAAGGCGCGCGAGATGATCCGCCTCGCCCGCGAGGCGGGCCTTCGCACGGCCGCCTTCTTCATCATCGGCCACCCCGGCGAGACCCGGGAGACCATCCGGCAGACGATCGCCTTCGCCCGCGAGCTCAACCCGACCACCGTCGCCTTCGGCGTGATGGTCCCGTATCCCGGCACCGAGATCGCCGCGATGGCGGCCCGCGGGGAGGGGGGGTACCGCCTTATCAGCCGCGACTGGAAGGAGTACGACAAGTATTTCGGCGGGGCGCTCGAGATGGTGGGGATCGGCCGCCGCGAGCTCGAACGGTGGCAGGCGCGCGCCTACCTGTCGTTCTACATCCGCAACCGCCGCCTCTTCTCGCTCGCCCGGTTCCTCTCCTCGCGCCGCCGGAGCGTGGTCCACTACCTGCGGAGGCTCTTGTGGAGACGCCGATGAGGAACAAACGCGGCGCGGCGGCCCCGCATCCCGGACCCCCCGTCCGCGTCGCCTACGTCGTGGTGATGTTCCCCTGCTACTCGGAGACGTTCGTGCTTCGGGAGATGCGCGAGCTCCTCAGGCGGGGCGCGGAGCTGACCGTCCTCTCCCTGCGCGACTTCTCGGAGAAGATCGTCGACGAGGAGGCGCGTCCGCTGCTCCCCCGCACGCGCTATGCGCCGTACCTGTTCTCGCGGGCGGTGCTGGCGGCGAACCTCCGCCTCCTCCTCGCCCGGCCGCGCCGCTACCTCGGTTCGATCGCCTTCCTCGCCGCCCGCCTCTGGCGAAGCCCGGTGGAGTTGGCCAAGACCGCGGCCCTGTTCCCCAAGACGGTCCTCTTCGCCCGCATCCTCGAGGCGGAGGGGGTGCGGCACGTCCACGCGCATTTCGCCAACTACCCGGCCACCGCGGCGTTCGTCATCTCGCGCCTGACGGGGATCCCGTTCACGGCGACCGCCCACGCCCACGACATCTTCCAGAGCCAGCTTTTGCTCGGCGTCAAGGTCCGTCTCGCCCGCCGCGTCTTCGCCATCTCGGAGTACAACCGCCGGTTCATCCTCGATGCGGTCGGGCCGGACGCGGCGTCGAAGGTCGAGGTCCTGCACTGCGGTCTCGACCTCGGCCGGCTCCCCTCTGCGTCGCCCGAGACGGGGAGCCGGATGGTGCTCGCCGTCGGCCGTTTGATGGCGATCAAGGGGTTCGAGACGCTCCTCGGGGCGGCGGCGCTCCTGCGCGACCGCGGCGCCGTCTTCTCGTGCCGCATCGTCGGCGACGGGCCGGACCGGGCGGAGCTCGAGAGGCTCATCGACCGCCTCCGGCTCCGCGGGCTGGTCTCGATGGAGGGGGAGCGCACGCCGCAGGAGGTGCTCGCGATGATGGCGAGGGCGTCGGTCTTCGCCCTTCCGTCGCGCCCCGCGCCGAAACGCAGCGGCGTGATGGACGGCATCCCGGTCTCCCTGATGGAGGCGATGGCGATCGGCGTCCCCGTCGTCTCCTGTCCCGTGTCGGGGATACCCGAGCTGGTCGAGCACGGGCACACCGGTCTCCTCGTCCCCCCGAACGATCCCGCCGCCCTCGCCGCGGCGATCGAGCGCCTGCTCGAAGACAGGTCCCTCGCGTCGCGCCTCGCCGCGGCGGCGCGGAGGAAGGTCGAGCGGGAGTTCAACGTCGTCCGCAACGCCGCGCGCCTCCTCCGGGCGTTCCGCGGGGAGGGGGGCGGGGGAGGGGCGGAAGAGGGGATCGGCCCCGGGTGAATGCGTATGGGAGGGGTCGGATGAAGAGAGGGAAGGGGACCATCGCCCTCGTCGCGCTTTCGCTTTTCGCGGCGGGGTGGCTCTACGGGGCCCTCCGCTTCCGGTTCCCCCGCATCGAACTGCTGAAAGTCGAGATCCCCGAACGGGTCCTGCTCGGGGAGGAGTTCCCGCTGGCGTTCTCGGTGCTCCCGCACGCGCCGTTCCCTCCCGGCGCCTCCCTCTTCATCCACTTCGCGGGCGGCGAAACGAAGATCAACGCCGACGTGGCGATACCGCTCCCGATGCGCCGCTGGTCGCCGGGCGAAACCGCGCGCCTGGGGCCGTTTTACTGCGTTGTCCCGGCCGGAGCGCCGCCGGGCCGCTACGCCGTCGAGGCGGGCCTCTTCTACCAGGGGCGCGACTGGCTCGGGAGGCGGGGCTACGTCAGGATCCCCTGGGCGAACCGGACCGTGCGGAACTGGAACGCCGGGTCGATCGAGGCCGCGCGCCGGCCGCCGCGGGAATGGACCGCCGCCGATTTCGGGCCCGGTGGGTACGCCGTGGGGATCGCCGGCCCGCTCGACAAGGTGTTTCCGGACAGGGAAGAGTGGCGCGGTCCCCCCGCACATCGCGTGGAGATCTCCGCGGCACGGAACGAGTACGAGTCGTTCCAGGTCGTCGTCGCCGCCGGGGAGGCGCCGCTGAAAGGGGTGCGGGTCGCCGCGGGGGAACTCCGCGGGCCCGGCCTGATCGGGACGGACCAGATCGAGGTCCGTTGTGCCGGATGGGTGGAGACGCGCCGCCCGTACTACAATGTGCCGCGGACGGGGCCGTGGCCCGACCCCCTCCTCCCGGTCGGCGGCGGAGGCGTCGACGTCGAACCCGGCCGCGTCCGGTCGTTCTGGGTCACCGTATTCGTCCCCCCCGGCACCCCGCCGGGGGAGTACCGGGGAACGGTCACCGTCGCGCCGGAGGGGGTCGCGCCGGCCGCCGTCGACCTCACCCTGCGGGTATGGGGATTCGAGCTGCCCGCGACCCCCACGCTCAAGACCGGCTTCGACTTCTACGAGTACCTCGTGCGTCGGTACTACCCGCGAAACGAGGGGGAGGGGGAGGCGGACTGGCGGAAGCGGATCGACGCCCTCTGCCGCGACTACTACCTCGACATGCTCAGGCACCGCATCTCGCCGATACACAACGTCGGCAACCCGTCGCTTGTGGGCGTCGAGGACGGGGGGTATCTCCTCGACTTCGCGGAGTTCGACCGGCGGGTGGAGGGGTACCTCGCGGCGGGACAGACCGACTTCGGCATCGCGATCGAGGCCCGCGTCGTCCCCGACGAGGGGATCTGGAGCGACGGCTGGTACGGTTTCACCGGGCCCGACGCGGTACGCGGCGTCTTCAGGAGCTTCGGGAAACACCTCGAGCGGCGCGGCTGGATGGGGCGCGCGTACACCTACGTCATCGACGAGACGTACCGCGGGGTCGAAAGTCTGACGCGCCTCATCCACGAGGGGCACCCGGGCATCCGCACCATGCTCACCTGCACGCCCGAGGAGGGGTACCCGAACGTCGACATCTGGTGCATCCGGCTGAACAATTTCGACGGCGAAACGGCGCGGCGCTTCCGCGACCGGGGCAAGGAGATCTGGCTCTACGTGGCGAGCCCCACGCGCCCGTTCCCCACCATCATCCTCGACAGCCCCTCGATCGAGACCCGGATCATCCCGTGGATCTGCCGGCGGGCGGGCGCGACCGGCCTGGTCTACTGGTGCGTGAACTACTGGCACCTCGCGGATCCGATGGAGAACCCGATGACCTGGCCCGACCAGAACGGCAACGGGTCGCTCTACTACCCGCACCCGTCCGGGCCCGTCGGATCGATCCGGCTGGAGGTCCTCAGGGACGGGATGGAGGATTACGAGTATCTTCGGATGGCCGCGGAGAAGAAGGCGGGACGGGAGCTGGAGGAGCGGGTCGCGGCGGTGGCGGCGTCCGGCTGGGACTACTCGCGGGACCCCGAGAGGCTGCTGCGCACGCGCGAGGCGCTGGGGCGTTTTTTGGACGCGGCCGCGCGCCTCCCCGTGGGGCGGGAGGAGGCGCGATGAGACCGCTCCGTCTCGCGGCCGTTCTCCTGGCGTGGTTTCTCCCCCTCGCCGCCCTCTCGCTCATCGGCGCGTGGACGCACCGCTACCACCCGGGCACCCTGCGCACCGTCGCGGCGCTCCTCCACGAAACGCGCCCCCTCCCTCGGAACGTCTTGACGCTGGGGGGGTTCGGCAGCGAGGCCGAGGCGGGGCGCTGGCGCAGGGACGGCGCCGAACTCGTTTCCCGGGAGGGGTGGGGGAGGGTGACGTTCAGGCGCGGGCCGGGTTTCCCTGGCATCCGCCTCTCCGACCGGCTGTCGGGGCCGGGGCAGGCGCGCGACTGGTCGCCGTATCGGCGCCTTGCGTGGCGGATGCGCGTCCCGCGGTGGACGGATCGGAAGCTGATGCTGATCGTCAAGGACGCGGGGGAGCGGCGTTTCGAGCGCGGCTTCCCCCTCCCCCCCGGGGGGGAGGAGACGCGGGCGGTGGTGGACCTTGCGGAGATGGCCCCGTGGCTCGACCTCGCCCGCGTCAAGGAGGTCCACTTCTTCATGGCCAAGCCCGACGAGGAGGCCGTCGTGGAGCTGGCGGATCTGCAACTCGAGAAGGACGGCCCCCCGGGCGCGGTGCTGGGGACCCCGTTCGTCGTCTTCGAGAGACTGGATGCACCGCCGTCCGCGCGGCTCGGCCACACAATCCAGCTATCGGCCTGGCTCTCCCTCGCCCGCCCGCAGACCATCCCGTACTCCGTCTTCGTGCACCTCTATCCGGAGGCGGAAAAGGGGGTGAAGGTCCCGGCCCAGCGGGCGGGGTACATCCACCTCGAGCACGTCCCGTACCCGCCGGTCACGACCTGGCCGGTCGGCGTCCCCCGGGAGGTCGGGCCGTTCACCATCTACCTCCCGCGATACGCCCCGGCGGGGCGCTACCTCATCCGCGTCGGGCTCTTCCACACCGCCGCGGGGGGGAACGGCCCGCGCGACGTGCCGTACGGGGGCGCCTACGACTACTCCGGCAGCTTCCCGAAATGCCGCTACACCGACCCGGGGCTGGAGGATTTCGTGGTCGGGAAGATCGAGGTGGGTGAGGAGCCCGCCGGGCCTCCGTCCTGAGCGGGCATTTGCCTTTTCCGCCGCGCCGGGCATATGGTATAGTGCATATCCGGCCGCGCAGGGAAGCGGCCCGGGAGAGTGACCGTGAAGAAAGACAGCGCGATAGAGTTTCACTGCGTGAACGGGGAGTGCCGCCAGCTCCTCGCCTTCCCGTTCCTGTCGGCGGGGGACGAGACGAAGGTGTCCTGCCCCGCCTGCGGGCGGGAGTACGTATTCGACGCCGCGCTCTGCGGCAAGTTCCGGAAGTTCGCCCGTCTGGTCGAGGCGGTGCGCGACGCGGAGGAGATCCTCGGGGATACGCGTGTGGGCCTGGATATCCAGGGGCACTCGGTGCAGGTTCCGTACCGGATCCTCCTCACGCGGATGAACACCTTTCTCACGCTCGATATCGGGGGGGCGCGGTTCAATTTCCGGCTCCGGGTGGAACCGCTGGACGACCGCTGAGCGCGGGCAGCGCGTGCGGCCGTTCGTGTGGCTTCGGGACGCTCGAACGTTCCGCCCGAAAGGGTCGTTGTGAAACGGTTGCTGCTCATTCTGCCGCTGTGCACGTTCGCCGGCGCCGTCCTCGGCTGGTGCCACGCCTTCATGCGCGAACCGCTCTTCCTCTGCGAGGCGACCGTGGCGGTGCGCGGCACCCCGCTCCGCCAGGGAGGGATCGCGGAGCTTCGGCGCCAGATGCTCGAGACGCCGGTGCTGATCGAGGCCGCCCGCCAGTCGGGGGGCGCGCAGAGGCGGTTGTCGGTCGAGGAGCTCACCGAGCGCGTCTGGGCCTCCGTCATCGACGAGGGCCGGATCCGGCTCGGCTACCGGGCCGGGGAACCCGGTGTCGCCGACGCGTTCGTTCGCGCATGGGTGGACAGCTTCCAGGCGGGGCGCACGCAGCTCCGCGGCGAGCACGGCCGGAAGGAGACCGCCCGTCTGAAGGAGCGCCTCGTCAAGGAGGAGGCGCTCCGCGAGAAGGCCGGTGACGCCCTCAAGGAGTTCCTCGTGGAGCAGGTGGGGGTCCCCCCCGCCGTCGCCGCCCAGACCCTCTCGAGGCTCGCCCGCGGCGAGCGCCTGTCGCGCATCGTGGGGGGGGAGGTCGCCCGGATCGACCGGGAGCTCTCCGAGGCGGAGGAGCGTCTGCGCGCCCTCAACGCCCGGGAGGCGGCGCTCGCCGAGAGCCTCGCGCGCGAGGAGAAGTACGTGGTCACCTTCCAGCTCAGGGAGGAGAACCCCGTGGTGCGCGAGATGCAGCAGCGGCTCGCCGAGAAGCAGATGGAGCTCCAGCGCCTGAGCGTCGATTCGACCGACCGGCACCCGCTCCGCGCCCGCTACGAGCAGGAGGTCCAGAAGATCAAGGAGCTCCTGAAGGACAAGCCCGCCGACACGGTGAAGGAGCAGCGCCGCGAACTGAACCCGGTGTACAGCGACCTCGCCCTCGACCAGAGCAGGACGAAACGGGCCGCCTCGGTGCTCATGGCGCAAGTGGAGCGGCTCCGCGAGGCGCGTCTGGCCGCCGGCCGGATCGCCTCCCTCGCCGCCGCCGACGAAAATCAAATCGGCGCGCTCGTCGGCGAGTTCCAGGCGCGGCAGAAGGCAGTCGAGAACGCGCGCGCCGTGCACGAGGACGCGCAGACGAAGTTCTCCCCGGGCGCATGGTCGGTCGGGATGGAGATCGTGGATATCGCGGCCCCCTCCATCCCGCTCAGCCAGGGGCCCCGGATGCGGATGTTGATCGCCGCCGGCGGCCTCGGCGGCGCTGTCGTGGGGCTGCTCGTCGTCGGCGCCGTCCTGCTCGTGCGCAGGCCCCCTCCGCCCGGAACCCTATGACCCCGCTTCGCATCCTCCTCGCCGCCGCCGCGGCGCTGGCCGTCTCCACCGATTCCGCGGACGCCCGGACCCCGCACGGTCCCCTCGGCGTCTCCCTCGACCCGCTCGCCGCGGGGACCTCGGAGCGCGTGATCGCGGCTCCCGGGGACCCGCTCTCCGCCGATGCGCATTTCCGCCTCGGCGTCCGGTACCGCGCGCAGGCCGAGCTCGTGAAGGCGGCGGAGCAGTTCCGCCTCGCGGCCGAGCTCGCGCCGTCGGACCCCGCCGTGCACCTCAACCTCGGGATCGTTCTCGGAGAGATGGGGAGGACCGGCGAGGCGCTGGCTTCGTTCGATCGGGTGCTGGAGATCGATCCCGGGAGCCTGCCGGCCCTCTTCAACCGCGGCGTGCTCCTGATGCGGCAGGGCGCCTACGCGGAGGCGATATCCACGTTCGAGAAGGCCCTCCTCCTGGGGGGCGACAGCGTCCCGGTGCACTACAACCTCGCCGTCTGCTACGAGTACGCCGACGGCGAACGGTACGGCCGCGGGTTCGATGCGGGCAGGAGCGCCCTCCACTACCGAAAGGTGCTCGCGGAGCAGCCCGACAACGCCATCGCGCGTTTCAATCTCGGCATGGTCTGCCTCCACGGCGGCGACCCCGCGGGGGCGGAGCAGGAACTCTCCAAGGCCGCGGAACTCGACCCCGGAATGGCGGACGCGGCCTTCCAGCTCGGCCTCCTGATGCTCAAGAAGAAGAGCTACCGCAGCGCCTCGAGGCATCTGGGCGAGGCGCGGCGTCTCGATCCGGCACTTCCGGCCGCGGCCCCGCTCGCCGACGCGCACGGGGGGCTGGGGCAGTTCTATCTCGACAACGCCGATTTCGGGAACGCGAAGACGCATTTCGAGGAGGCGCTCGCGCTCGACCCCGGCCGGGTGCAGGCGCTGGTCGGCCTCGGGCGCGCCGCGCGCGGCCTCGGGGACTACGCGGGTGCGGTCCGCAGCTACACGACAGCGCTCGCCTCGGACGAGGCGCTTCCGCTCAGGGGGGAGCTGGCGGACACCTATGCCGCCTGGGCCGACGACCTCGCGCGCCGGGGCGAGCACGCCGACGCCGCGGCGAAGTACGAGTACGCCCTCCGCCTGCGGCCGGACGATGCGGGCTGCCTCAAGAGGCTGGCCGCGCTCTACCGCGGCCCTCTGGAGGACGCGGGCAAGGCGATCTACCTCTATCGCAAGGCGCTCTCCTCAGGCGATCTGTCCGTCACCGCCGCGGAGGAACTCAGAAAGGAGCTCGCGGGGGCGGTGCGGGAGGGGAGGGACATCGTCGACGAGTACCGCCTGCTTGTGGATCGGAACCCGGAGAACGCCACCCTCCGCTACAACCTCGGCGTCTTCCACCACGAGCGGAACGAGTTCGACGCCGCCGCGGAGGAGTACAAGCGCGTGATCCGTCTCGACCCCGCCCACGGCTACGCGCACTACAACCTCGGGCTCATCTATCAGCGGAAGGGGCTGCGGAGCGCCGCGCTGCGCGAGTTCAAGCTCGCCCTGCACTTCAAGCCCGGCTACCACCGCGCGCACTACGCGCTCGGGAGGTTCTACGAGGATCTGGGGGCCCACGCCCAGGCGCGGGAGGAGTACGCGCGGGCGATCGAGAGCGCGCCGGGGTATGCGGAGGCGCACCTCGCCCTGGGGCTGCTGCTGCGCGACAGGTTGCGCGACGAAAAGGCTGCGCGGGAGCATCTCGACCGGTACCGCGAACTCAAGACCGTCACGGAGTCGGGGGGGGAGCGCGAAAACGCCGCCTCCCCCGCGAAAGCCGCATCGCCTCCGCCCGCGGAGCCGTCCTGAGGGGACGCCTCCGCGCCCACGGTTCGAGATCCTCCAGGCGCCTGTCGCGCGGGATTGGCGTGCACCGGACGGACGGACAGGGCGAATGAACCGTCGGGGGAAAGATGTGCGGCCTCCGCCGCGATGCCGTAAGGGCGAGGCTGTTAGTACAGCCCTTCGGATACCACGTGGGCATCCTTTGCGGCGTTCCACGTCCGGCCCGGAGACCGGTCACTTCCGGCCGCGTCGGGATTCCCGTCTGTGCGTATTGGGCTGTTAACCGTGCCCTGTACGAACATGACAGAGACCGCACACCTGATGGTAGGGATTTCACTCCCGCCTGTCAAATCTTTTCGCGATTTTTTGCGGGCCTCTTGTGCGAGAGAGAAGGTGCGCATTGTACGCCTGCGCGCCGTGCGACGTGTGCCCGCGACCATTTCGCCAACCCTCGCGAATCTCCCCTCCAAGCTTCCCGCGCCGCCGGCCCGCAGCCCCGCCTTTTCGCGCGCATCCGCGACGCGGCCCGGCGGCTCGCGCGCATCCACGCCGTCTCGCACGCATCCACGCCGTCTTGCGCGCATCCGCGCAGGTTCGCACGCATATCCGCCGCGGATAGGCGGCTCGCACGCACCCACGCCGTCTCGCACGCATCCGCGCCGCTGGCCGGCGGCTCGCGCGCGCCGGGCGGGGATGTAGCAGGGATGCTCGCATGAAGGGGATTTTTTGAAAATAGTTTGAAACTTTTCCCCTTTTCCCGCGACTAGTATGGTGAGCGGGGGCGCAGGGCTCCCGCCTAACGGGGAGGGGCGGTGATGAAGGCGTGGGACGAGGATGCGGCCAGGAAGGCGGTGGACGAGTTCGCGTCGGTCTGGAAGGGGTTGGCCGCCGCGCAGCCGATGTTCACTGGGAGGCTCGGAACGGCGTGGAGGGACTGCTACGGGCGGTGCGGGCACAAGAGGCTCGGGCGCGTCGTGCTCGGCCAGTCCGTCGAGGAGGCGTGCAAGGCCCGCTCGGCCAAGGAAGGCGAATGAACCGCCCGGATCGTCCGCGGCCGACAGGCGGAATGCGCGCGGGGTGCGGGACGGATCCTCGGCGAGCCGACCGTCGAGCCTGCACGGATGCAGGAGGTTCGGGGTGCGGGGATGCGCGCCGTGCCGTTCCCGAAAGGGGCGGCTGTCAGGGGAGGGGCGGGCGGGGCTGAGTGCGGTCGCTCCCTGCATCCGCCCGACATCCCGCGTCGTGTCGGGGAAGGGAGGACGCCGCCCCGCGCAAGGGTGGGGCTGAGTGCGACCGCTCCCTGCATCCGCCAGACATCCCGCGTCGTGTCGGGGAGGGGAGGACGCCGCCCCGCGCAAGGGCGGTGCTGAGTGCGGTCGCTCCCTGCATCCGCCAGATATCCTGCGTCGTGTCGGGGAGGGGAGGGCGCCGCCCCGGGCAAGGGCGGGGCTGAGTGCGGTCGCTCCCTGCATCCGCCCGACATCCCGCGTCGTATCGGGGAGGGGAGGACGCCGCCCCGCGGCGGGGGCGGGGCGGCGAAATCCTATGGCATCGTCTCCCTTCCTGTAGTATAGCGTGCGCGTTCCGGGAGTGCCGGGGTAGCTCAGTTGGCAGAGCGCTGCACTGAAAATGCCATCCGACCATTTCCCATAACACCCGCCAAACAAAGCAATTACGTTCCAGCCCAACAAGTTATATCCCAAAGTTAGATAGCCATAGATGTCACTAACAACCACGTTGGGGATATGGAATGGTCAAAATTTGGTCACAAATCCCGGATGCGGTTTTCCTCAAAATCCCCCCCCGGGGGGATTGACAGCCAGCGGGAGAGGAGTACATTGATTCGCGGAGGGGAGGTATCCCCTGTGAAGATGGGTTGTCAAAGCGAACCTGGCGCAGACTTCAGGCGCGTCATTGAAAAGGTGCGCCGTTGTCTTTTCCTGGCGGCATCTCTCGCGAATATGCCGAAAGGAGGCAGTCGTGAATAAACTCTCCTTCTGTCTGACGCTTGCCCTCGTTGCATCCCTTGTCGCTGGCTCCCCCACACACGCCGAACTCGCCGACACCCCGTGGCCGATGTTCCGGCACGATTTGCAGCACACGGGGCGGAGCGAGTACACGGGGCCGTCAAATCCAGAACTCGCGTGGAGTTATGAAACCGGCTTTTATATGCACAGCTCCTCGCCTGCGCTCGGGAGTGAGGGGCGGGTGCATTTCGGCTCTCGGGATAACAGGCTCTATACCATCGCCTCGGACGGAGCGCTATCGTGGAGTTATGAAACCGGCTATCGGGTGACCTCCTCGCCCGCGCTCGGGACTGACGGGCGGGTGTATGTCGGCTCTAATGATAACATGCTCTATGCCATCGCCTCCGACGGAGCGCTGTCGTGGACTTATGTAACCGGCTGGTATGTGGGCTCCTCGCCCGCGCTCGGGAGTGACGGGCGGGTGTATGTCGGCTCAGAAGATCAAAGGCTCTATGCCATCGCCTCCGACGGAGCGCTGTCGTGGAGTTATAAAACCGGCGCTTGGGTGCTCTCCTCGCCTGCGCTCGGGAGTGACGGGCTGGTGTATGTCGGCTCTTATGATAACAAGCTCTATGCCATCGCCCCCGACGGAGCGTTGGAGTGGAGTTATGAAACCAACGGGTATGTGTACTCCTCTCCCGCGCTCGGGAGTGACGGGCGGGTGTATTTCGGCTCTCATGATTACAGGATTTATGCCATCGCCTCCGACAGAGCGCTGGAGTGGAGTTATGCAACCGGCTATAATGTGGCACACTCTTCGCCTGCGCTCGGGAGTGACGGGCAGGTGTATGTCGGCTCTTATGATAACAGGCTCTATGCCGTCGCCTCCGACGGAGCGCTGTCGTGGAGTTATGAAACCGTCGGTAATGTGTACTCCTCGCCTGCGCTCGGGAGTGACGGGCGGGTGTATGTCGGCTCTTTGGATAACAGTCTCTATGCCATCGCCTCGGACGGATCGCTGTCGTGGAGTTATGTTACTGGCGGCTCGTTCTACCCCTCTTCGCCCGCGCTCGGGAGTGACGGGCGGGTGTATGTCGGCTCTGCTGATAACCGCCTCTATTGCATCAAACAGGTGCCCACCGAGACGCCGACGATCACCCCGACCTCCGCGCCCACGAAGACGCCGACCACCACGCCCACGCCCCCGATCGACCTGACGGCGGACAAGACGGAGTACGGGACGACGGGCGCCATCTCCGTCACGGCGGACGTGTGGCCCCTGACGGTACCGTGCTACCCGTTCGTGCGCATCCTGATGGCCGACGGCTCGACGCTGTACTACCAGTCCGGCGTTGGGTTCACGGCCTCGCCGGTGCCGTACCTCGGCTTCGAGGCGGGGACCATCGTGACAACCGAGCCCATCCGGGACTACCTGGTTCTCTCGGCGAGCTTCTCGGGGATAGCCACAGGAACCTACTACCTCGAAGGCGGAGCGGTGGACATGACCAAGACCGTCTCCGCCGACAACCTCATCTACTTCGGCGCGGTTGACCGTGAGACGCTGAAGGTGAAGTAGGTTGCCGCATACATACCACACACGCCCCGCTTCCGGCGCCCGTCGGGAGCGGGGCTTCTCCTTGCTTTCAGTTTTCCCTAGAAGGCTTCCTGCAGTGCTGACGCTGACCCCGCATTCTCCTTACTCCCACCATGCAGGCAAGCAGCGACAGCCCCAATGGATCGCGCCCGATCTCGTTGCATCGCCCCGTCTATGCTCGGCGGCGTTTGCAGCCGGTGGACAGACACTATGTGGACACCGCGCCTCCTTTCCGAACCCACAAGCGTTTGCTGATAACAGACCTTCAGACATCTGGTCGAAACCTGGAGGAACAGGTCACTCAGGAGCGGATTAATCTTGTTGAATGATCCTGGCACGATCTCTCTACAATCTTTTTACATTTCCGTGACACTCCGCGCGCGGCCCGGTGGTCTACTATCAGTGGGACGATGGAGGGGTGAGGACGGACGGGAGATCCTTTAGGGATACGGCGCGGCGCGAAGCGGGGGGACGCCGGATACGGCTGCGACGCCCCGGGCCTCCGCAGAGGAGGGCGCGCGAAAGGAGGGCGTCATGAGCGCCGCCGAGAGGTTTTTCCGGTACGCCGTTCTTTTCGTCGCCGGGGGGCGCGGCGGGCCGAGGCGGTCTTCAGGGAGCGCGCGGCATGGAGGAGGGCTGGGGAGGCCCCGCCCGGGCCCGCGGAGGCGCACCTTTTTGTGTTTACCCCCCAAGTCTTGCATTTACATAGGCAATACGCCGTACCATCCAAAAAGGAGGTTCTGATGAAATACCTCTCTATGTGCCTGATGCTCGCCCTCGTTGCATCCCTTGTCGCCGGTTCCCCCGCACACGCCGAACTCGCCGACACCCCGTGGCCGATGTTCATGCACGACGCGCGGCACACGGGGCAGAGCGAATACGCGGGACCGTCAAATCCCGAATTCGCGTGGAGTTATGCAACCGGCTATTATGTGTTCTCCTCGCCTGCGCTCGGGAGTGACGGGCGGGCGTATGTCGGTTCAGCAGATAACAGGCTCTATGCCATCGCCCCCGGCGGAGCGCTGTCGTGGAGTTATGAAACCGGCTCTTGGGTGGACTCCTCGCCTGCGCTCGGGAGTGACGGACGGGTGCATGTCGGCTCTTATGATAACAGGCTCTATGCCATCGCCTCGAACGGAGCGCTGTCGTGGAGTTATGAAACCGGCAGGTGGGTGCAACCCTCGCCTGCGCTCGGGAGTGACGGGCGGGTGCATGTCGGCTCTTATGATAACAGGCTCTATGCCATCGCCCCCGACGGAGCGCTGTCGTGGAGTTATGAAACCGTCGGTAATGTGCGCTCCTTTCCCGCGCTCGGGAGTGACGGGCGGGTGTATGTCGGCTCTGAGGATAACAGGCTCTATGCCATCGCCCCCGACGGTGCGCTGGAGTGGAGTTATGAAACCAGCGGTAATGTACGCTCCTCGCCTGCGCTCGGGAGTGACGGGCGGGTGCATGTCGGCTCTTATGATTACAGGCTCTATGCCATCGCCTCCAACGGAGCGCTGTCGTGGAGTTATGAAACCGGCGACGTTGTGCGCCCCTCGCCCGCGCTCAGGAGTGACGGGCGGGTGCATGTCGGCTCTTTTGATAACAGGCTCTATGCCATCGCCTCCGACGGTGCGCTGGAGTGGAGTTATGAAACCAGCGGTAATGTGCACTCCTCGCCTGCGCTCGGGAGTGACGGGCGGGTGCATGTCGGATCTCAGGATAACAGGCTCTATGCCATCGCCTCCGACGGAGCGCTGTCGTGGAGTTATGTAACCGGTTGGTATGTGGACTCCTCGCCTGCGCTCGGGAGTGACGGGCGGGTGTATGTCGGCTCTTATGATAACCGCCTCTATTGCATCAGACAGGCGCCCACCGAGACACCGACGATCACCCCGACCTCCACGCCCACGGAGACGCCGACCACCACGCCCACGCCCCCGATCGACCTGACTGCGGACAAGACGGAGTACGGGACGACTGACTCGATCTCCGTCACGGCGGACGTATGGCCCCTGACGGTGCCGTGCTACCCGTTCGTACGCATCCTGATGGCCGACGGCTCGACGCTCTACTACCAGTCCGGCGTCGGGTTCACGGCCTCGCCGGTGCCGTACCTCGGCTTCGAGGTGGGGACCATCGTGACGTCCGAGCCCATCCGGGACTACCTGGTTCTCTCGGCGAGCTTCTCGGGGATAGCCACAGGAACCTACTACCTCGAAGGCGGAGCGGTGGACATGACCAAAACCGTCTCCGCCGACAACCTCATCTACTTCGGCACGGTTGATCGTGAGACGCTGACGGTGAAGTAGGGTGCCGCATACATACCACACACGCCCCGCTTCCGGCGCCCGTCGGGAGCGGGGCTTCTTCTTGCCCGCATAATCACCCCCACGGGTGGTTGACCAATCCCCTCTGGGGTGATAACATTAATAACTTCAGAATCAATATGATGCCGGGGTAGCTCAGTTGGTAGAGCACTGCACTGAAAATGCAGGTGTCGTCAGTTCAATTCTGACCCCCGGCACCAGCTTCCCTCCCGCGCACCCCCGGTCGCCTGGGCTTGTCGCGCAGAGGATGCCCGGCCGACCGATCTCCTGCCGCGCCGTCCCGGGTGCATATCTTCCAGTTCGGCGGCGGGTTTGGGCGAGATCTGCCATCCCCGCGCGCCCCCGGCCGCCCGTCCGCATTCCGCAGACCCGCCGATGCGATGCGCCGTTTGCCGCCCCGCCGGCCTGTTTTCGCGAAGCACAGATCGGGGACCTCCTGCCGCCGCGTCACCGGCCCGTCCCCGCGGGGCGCCGATTGGGACATTCCGCCCCTGCATCTCCGGCCCCTCCCCGCGCGCTCTCCGGCTGCCCGGCCCCGTACGCGTGGTAGCCGGCGCACCGGCCCCGCGCGCTCTTGTCCGGCCGGAGGGATGATGGTATACTCCGCTTTTCGGCGAAAGGATCCGGAATGTTCATGTGGCTGCTGAAGCACACGATAGGCACGAAAAACGACAGGGATATCCGCCGGCTCCGTCCCCTCGTGGCGCGCATCAACGAGATCGAAAAAGAATACCAGTCGCTCTCCGACGACGAGCTCCGGGGCAAGACCGAGGAGTTCAGGAAGCGCCTCGCCGCGGGCGAGACGACGGACGATCTGCTGCCCGAGGCGTTCGCCGCGGTGAAGAACGTCTGCCGGCGTCTCCTCGGGAAGCGATGGGAGGTCTCGGGGCAGGAGATCGAGTGGGACATGGTCCCGTTCGACGTCCAGCTGATAGGCGGCATCGTCCTCCACCAGGGCAAGATCGCCGAGATGGCGACCGGCGAGGGGAAGACGCTCGTGGCCACGATGCCCCTCTATCTCAACGCGCTCGCCGGGAAGAACGTCCACCTCGTGACCGTCAACGACTACCTCGCCCGCCGGGACTCGGAGTGGATGGGGCAGGTCTACGGCGCCCTCGGCCTCACCGTCGGCTGCATCCAGCACGACATGCCGCACGATGCCCGTCGCGAGGCGTACCGCAGGGATATCACCTACGGGACGAACAGCGAGTTCGGCTTCGACTACCTCCGCGACAACGGGATGGCGATGAGTTTGGAGGAGCAGGTCCAGCGCGGGCACCATTTCGCCATCGTGGACGAGGTGGACTCGATCTTGATCGACGAGGCGCGCACCCCCCTCATCATCTCGGGGCCCGCCGTGGTGTCGTCGCAGCAGTACGACGCGCTCAAGCCCCGCGCCGAGGCGCTGGTCCGGAAGCAGGGGGTTCTCTGCAACCGCCTCGTCAACGAGGCCAGGGAGGAGATCGGCGTTTCGGAGAAGGAGTACGAGGCGGCACGCAAGGTCTGGCTCGTGAGCAAGGGCGCTCCCAAGAACCGCCAGCTGCTCAAGCTGATGGAGGAGCCCAAGGTCAGGAAGCTCGTGGACCGGGTCGACCTCGACTTCAGGGTCGACCTGAAGAAGGAGGAGCGATTCAAGTTCCTCGAGGAGCTCTACTACGAGATCGACGAGAAGGGCCACGACATCGACATCAAGGAGAAGGGCCACCAGGTCCTCGACCCGAGCGGGCAGCAGGCGTTCGTGATGCCCGACGTCATCACTGCCACGCAGATGATCGAGGAGGATGCGTCCCTCTCCCCCGAGGAGAAGGCCCGCAGGGTGGGCCGGCTGCAGCAGCGGCAGATCGAGATCGGCGAGAAGCTCCACAGCCTCACCCAGCTGATCCGCGCCTACGCCCTCTACGAGAAGGACGTCGAGTACGTGGTCCAGGACAACCGCGTGATCATCGTGGACGAGTTCACGGGGCGCCTGATGCCGGGGCGGCGCTGGAGCGACGGTCTGCACCAGGCGGTCGAGGCGAAGGAGGGGGTGAAGGTCGAGCAGGAGACCCAGACCTTCGCCACGATCACCATCCAGAACTACTTCCGCCTCTACGCCAAGCTCGCCGGGATGACCGGCACCGCGGAGACCGAGGCGCCGGAGTTCCACCAGATCTACAAGCTCGACGTGGTCGTCGTCCCGACGAACGAGGCGGTGCGCCGCAAGGATTTTCACGACGTCATCTACAAGACGCGCCGCGAGAAGTACAACGCGGTCGTGGACGAGATCGAGAAGTTCAACAAGGCAGGACGGCCGGTGCTCGTGGGCACGGTGAGCGTCGACCAGTCCGAGGTGCTGAGCCGCCTCCTCCAGCGCCGCGGGATTCCGCACGCGGTTTTGAACGCCCGCTACCACGCGCAGGAGGCCGCGATCGTCTCGAAGGCGGGGCAGAGAGGCGCCGTGACGATCGCCACCAACATGGCCGGCCGCGGCACGGACATCAAGCTCGGGGAGGGGGTCGTGAACGCCGACTGCCAGCGTGCCGACGGGCGCTGGTGCTGCGTCCGATGCCCGAAAGAGCGGCAGTGCCGCCGCCTGCCGAAGCCGCTCTGCGGGAAGCCCGGCCGGATGAGCGCGTGCTGGGACGACCCGCCCTGCGGCCTCCACATCATCGGCACCGAGCGGCACGAGGCGCGCCGCATCGACCGCCAGCTCCGCGGCCGGAGCGCCCGGCAGGGGGACCCGGGCTCCTCGCGCTTCTACCTCTCGCTCGAGGACGACCTGATGCGGCTCTTCGGCTCCGAGCGGATCGCGCGGGTCATGGAGCGGATCGGGATGAAGGAGGGGGAGGAGCTCGTGCACCCGCTCCTCACCCGCTCGATCGAGACGGCCCAGAAGAGGGTCGAGCAGCGGAACTTCTCGATCAGGAAGCACACCCTCGAGTACGACGACGTGATGAACAAGCAGCGGGAGGTCATCTACGACTTCCGCAATCAGGTGCTCGCCACCGAGGACCCCCGGACGATGGTGCGCGACCTGATCCGGGAGCTCGTCGAGCAGAAGGTCGCGTTCCATCTCCCCGCCGAGGCCGACCGGGACGCGTGGGGGATCGACGGGCTCGTGCACTGGCTGAACTTCACCTTCCCCGTCTTCCTGCAAGGCTCGGACCTCGACACGGACGGGGCGACCCCCGAGACGGTCGCGGCGGCGGTCCTGGCCCGCATCGACGAGGCCTTCTCGCGCAAGGCCGGCTTCGAGGACGAGGCGGCGCGCCGGATGGACCGCGAGGCGGGCGGGGAGGGAGGGGAGCCGGGGATGCAGCGGCTCTGCCGCCTCCTGATGCTCAGCGTCGTGGACCGCCTCTGGAAGGAGCATCTGTACAACATGGACGCCCTGCGCGAGGGGATCTTCCTCAGGGCGTACGGCCAGAAGGATCCGCTCATCGAGTACAAGAAGGAGGGGTTCGAGATGTTCTCCGAGATGATGGGCGCGATCAACGAGGGGATCGTGGGCGGCATATTCCGCACCACCTTCTCCCCGCAGACGATCCGGCAGATACTGGCGGAGCCCGCCCAGCAGACGTACGTCCATCGGGAGGTGAGCGCCTTCCAAATGGCGGCGGGGGAGGTCCCGGAGCCCGCGCTCGCCGGCGCCGCGGCGCACCACGAGCAGTCGTACGGGGCGCTCGGCGGCGATGACGCGCCGCGGCCGGCGCGGAAACCGTTCGTCAGGAAGGATCGGAAGGTGAGCCCCAACGAGCCGTGTCCGTGCGGCAGCGGCAAGAAGCACAAGAAATGCTGCGGCGCGGGGAAGGCGTGAGGATGGACCCCTCCCTGCGGCGGGCACCGCGCCCCTACGGAGCGGCCGCCGCCCCCCCGCGCCTTCTTTGATGGAACGTTGACGCGCCGCCCCATGACCATGCTCCCGTATCTCCTCTCGATCTTCTCCGGCCTCCTGCTGGCCGCATCGTTCCCGGATGCGGACTGGAACCTCCTCGCCTGGGCGGGGCTCGTCCCGTTCTTCATCGCGATCGAGGGGCGGGGATGGCGCGAGACGTTCCGGATCGGCTACCTCGGCGGCGTCGCCTTCTACTGGGCCCTCTTCTACTGGCTGAACAACGTCACGGTCGCCGGGTTCCTCGTCCTCACCTGCTACCTTGCCCTCTACTTCCCGCTCTTCGGGATCCTGATGAACTACGCCCGCCGCCGGGTCCCCGCCCCCTGGTGGCTGGTCGCGCCGCTCGTCTGGACCGCGCTCGAATACATGCGCACCTACGCGTTCACCGGGCTCCCGTGGGGCGTGCTGGGGGTGACGCAGCACCGGGCGGTGCGCCTGATCCAGTTCGCCTCCGTCACCGGCGTCTACGGGGTGTCGTTCCTGGTCGTGCTCGTCAACGCCGCCCTCTACGACTGCGCCGTCAGGCGCGGGGCGCGGCGTTTCGCGGGACCCGTTGCCGCCCTCCTCGCCGCCTCGCTCGCCCTCGTCCACGGCGGCTGGTGGATGGGAGGCGGCGCGGTGCTCGGCGAAACGGTGCGGGTGGCGATCGTGCAGGGGAACGTGCCGCAGGAGGAGAAGTTCGGGGAGGGGTTCGCGCGCGAGATCATCGAGAGGTTCCACCGCCTCACCCGCGGCGTGAAGGGGGCCGAGCCCGACCTGGTGGTCTGGCCGGAGACCTCGGTGCCCGGCTACTACTGGTACGATCCGCTCCTCCGGCGCACGACCGCGGCGCTCCAGAGCGAGATGCGCACGCCGCTGCTCCTGGGGAGCGTCCACGTCTCCGATCTCGACGACCCGCGCTACACCAACTGCGCCTTCCTCGTGGGCGCGGACGGGGAACCGCTCGGGCGCTACGACAAGATCCATCTCGTCCTCTTCGGTGAGATCATCCCCTGCAAGCGGATCTTCCCGTTCCTGAAACGCCTCGTCCCCTACGAAGAGGATTTCACCCCGGGGGAGGAGTTCACCGTCTTCCCGCTCGCCGAAGGCGACTTCTCGGCCCTGATCTGCTTCGAGGACATCCTGCCGGACCTCGCCCGGAACTTCGTGAAGCGGGGCGCCCGGTTCCTCGTGAATATCACCAACGACGCCTGGTTCGGCAGGACGAGCCAGCCGTACCAGCAGGCCGCGCACGCGGTCTTCCGTTGCGTGGAGAACTGCGTGGGGATGGTCCGGGCCACGAACACCGGCCTCTCCTGCTTCATCGACCCGTTCGGGCGGGTCTACCGGGTGCTCAGGGACCCCTCGGGCGAGGAGCTGTTCGTCGAGGGGACGGCGGTGGAGGAGGTGCCGCTCACGGAGACGAGCACCTTCTACACCCGGCGCGGGAACGTCTTCGCGGCCGTCTGCGCCGCCCTCTCGGCGGCGCTCCTGCTCCTCGGGCCGGCGCGGAGGGGAAGAGGGGGGAACGGTTTCCCGCGGGACGACACGGCGCGCGTGCTATAATGGGCGCGCCACGGAGGGGCGCATGCTGGACGAACTGACCGAGCGGCACCGGAGGCTCATCGAGGGGCTTCGGCAACTCGGAGACTATCTTTGACCTCGCCGGCAAAAGGGAGGAGATCGCGGCGCTCGAGGAGAGGATGGGGAGGCCCGGCTTCTGGAACGACCAGGCGGGCGCCCGGACCGTCACCGAGTCGCTGTCCCGGATCCGCGAGACCGTCGAGGCCTGGGAGCGGCTCAAGGCCGAGCTCGAGGATCTCGGCGTCCTCTTCGAACTCGTCCGGGAGGAGGGGGACGACGCCTCCGCCTCCGGCCTCCTGAACGACCTCGACCGGGTCGAGGGGGAGTACCGGAAGCTCGAGCTCGAGTCGATCCTCGGCGACCCCCGCGACCGCGCGGGGGCGATCATGATGATCCACGCCGGGGCAGGCGGCACCGAGGCGTGCGACTGGGTGGCGATGCTGCTGCGGATGTATCGGCGCTGGGCGGAGAAGCGCGGCTACGCCTCCGAGGTCCTCGACATGGCCCCGGGGGACGAGGCGGGGTTCCGCAGCGTCACCCTGTCGGTCAAGGGGGAGCACGCCTACGGCTACCTCAAGGCGGAGCGGGGGGTGCACCGCCTCGTCAGGATCTCGCCGTTCGACTCCGCCAAGCGCCGTCACACCTCGTTCGCCTCCGTGGATCTGGTGCCGGAGGTGGAGGGGGAACAGGAGGTGGAGATCAAAGACGAGGATCTCCGGATCGACACCTTCCGCGCGCACGGGGCCGGGGGGCAGCACGTCAACAAGACAGACTCCGCGGTCCGGATGACGCACCTGCCCACCGGGATCGTCGTCCAGTGCCAGAATGAACGCTCGCAGTACAAGAACCGGGTGACCGCGATGCGCGTCCTCACCGCCCGGGTCGCCGAGCATTACCGCCGCATCAGGGAGGAGGAGCTCGCGAAGGAGCGGGGCGTGAAACAGGAGATCGCCTGGGGGAGCCAGATACGCTCGTACGTCTTCCAGCCGTACCAGATGGTCAAGGATCACCGCACGAAGCACGAGGCGGGAAACGTCGAGGCGGTGATGGACGGGGAGATCCAGCCGTTCATCGAGGGTTTTCTGCGGAGCGGAGCGGTGCGGGGGTAGTCGCGACGCGCGCCCGGCGGCGTGGGGGACGAAGGAGGTGACGGATGAGCAGGACGGCGTGGGGCGCCTCTGTCGCGCTGTGCGGGCTTCTCTGCGGGACGGCCTCGGCGGCGTACCTGGACGACATCGGCCGCAAAACGGACCGCGGTTTCTCCAACGCGCTCGGCTGCTGGCTCGAGGTGCCGTACCGGATCCACAGGACGGCGGGGGAGAAGGGGATCGCGAGGGGAGGGGCGCAGGGGCTCGGCGAGGGGCTCCTCCTGCTCCCGTGCCGCCTTCTCTCGGGGCTCGTCGACATCGTCACCTTCCCCGTTCCGCTGCCGCGGGCGGGATGGAACGGCCTGATGCAGCCGGAGTACAACCCGTGGGTCGAGGCGCCGGATATCTCGCCCGCCGAGCTTCCCGGGGGCGACGCGGAACCGGCGCCGTGAGGCGCCGAAGCGGGGGGTGAACAGGGCGCGCGGAGGCGGGATGCCCGCGCGCCCCCGCTTCACGGCGGCGGCGCGGGATGGGGGGACAGGGATGGAAACCGGGGATCTGTACCGTCAGCGGGTCGAGAAGCTCCGGCTCCTCGTCGAGAAGGGGGCCGGCGTCTACCGGGAGGGGTTCCCCGGGCGCCTGCCGGTGGGCGAGGCGCTCGGCGGCTTTTCCGAGGGGCGGGAGGTCCGCCTCGCGGGCAGGATCGTCTCGATCCGGGGACACGGGAAGGCGATCTTCGCGGATCTGCGGGACGCCAGCGGCCGCATCCAGATCTACCTCAAGAAGGACGCCCTCCCGGGGGACGTCTTCGCCCTCGCGGGGCTACTGGACCTCGGCGACATCGTCGGCGTCTCCGGGGCCCTCTTCACCACCCGCACCGGCGAGAAGACGCTCGCAGTACGGGGGCTCTCCGTCCTCTCCAAGGCGCTCCGGGAGCCGCCGCTCGGCAAGGCCAAGGATGGGAAGCAGTGGCACGCGCTCGCCGACGTGGAGACGCGCTACCGGCAGCGGTATCTCGATCTGATGGCCAACGATGAGTCGCTGCGCGTCTTCCTGGCGCGAAGCCGGATCGTCCGCGGCATCCGCGCGTTCCTGGACCGGCGCGGCTTCCTCGAGGTGGAGACGCCGATGATGCAGCCGCTCCCGGGGGGCGCCGTCGCGAGGCCGTTCGTGACGCGGCATCGTGCCCTCGGCGCGGAGCTGTACCTCCGCGTGGCCCCCGAGCTGTACCTGAAGCGGCTGCTCGTGGGAGGGTTCGAGCGGATCTACGAGCTCAACCGCAACTTCCGCAACGAGGGGATCTCGACCCGGCACAACCCCGAGTTCACGATGCTCGAACTCTACCAGGCGTACGCGGACTACCGGGAGATCATGGCGCTCGTGGAGGAGATGGTCGCCGCCCTCGCCGACGACCTGCTCGGCTCCCGCATCCTGCGCTACCGCGGCAGCGAGATCCGGCTCGACCCCCCGTGGCCGCGCCTCCCCCTCCTCGAGGCGGTGCGGGAGCGGACCGGCGAGGACCTCTCCCCCGAGAAGGGCGAGGACGCGGCGGTCGCCGCGGCGCAGCGGATGCGGCTCGTCATCGAGGGGCCGAAGACCTACGCCAAGATCGTGGACGAGGCGGTGAAGACCTTCGTGGTCCCGACGCTCTCCGCGCCGACGTTCCTGATCGACCACCCGGTCGCTCTCTCCCCGCTCGCCCGGAGAAAGGCGGACGCCCCCCTCCTCGTCGAACGGTTCCAGCCGTACATCGGCGGGCTCGAGCTGGGCAACGCCTTCTCCGAGCTGAACGACCCGCTGGACCAGCGGGAGCGTTTCGAGGCGCAGATCGCCGCGCGGGGGCGCGGGGACGAGGAGGCGCACCGGATGGACGAGGATTTCATCCGGGCGCTCGAGTACGGGATGCCCCCCGCGGGAGGGCTCGGCATCGGCGTGGACCGCCTGGTGATGCTCTTCACCGGGTGCGAGTCGATCCGGGACGTGATCCTGTTCCCCCAGCTCAAGCCGGAGGAGGGGAGACGCGAGGCGACGTCGGACGAGGGACGGGATGGCGATCTTTCGTCCGACGTCCCGCGTCCCGCCGCTCGCCCGCCGGCGCGCGAGGAGAACCCCGGAAGGGGGGGGGCGGAAGCCGGGGGCGCGATGTGAGGATGCCGCTGGAGATGTTCATCAGCCTCCGCTACCTGAAGGCCAAGCGCAGGCACCGTTTCATCTCGTTCATCTCGTTCATCTCGATCGCGGGGGTCGCCCTCGGGGTGATGGCGCTCATCGTGGTTTTGGCGGTGATGAGCGGCTTCGAGCGGGAGATGAAGGAGAAGGTGATCGGGGTCTACGCCGAACTGCACATCCACACCCGCGCCCTGATGTACGACTGGCCCGGCGTGGTCGCGAAGGCCGAGGCCGTGCCGGGCGTCGTGGCGGCGAGCCCCTTCATCCTCAATCCGCTGATGCTCCGGACGCCGCAGCGCCAGGCGCGCGGCGTGATGGTGCGGGGGATCGACCCGGAGGGGGAGCGGCGGGCCACCTCCCTCGCGAAGTTCCTGAAACAGGGCGACCTCCTCGCCTCCGGTCCCGGCATCCTCGTCGGGAAGGCGCTGGCGAGGGAGCTGGGCCTCGTGGTCGGGGACGAGGTGAAGCTCATCTCCCCGGTCGAGGTCGACACGCCCGCGGGGCCGGTACCGATCGTGCTCGACCGGGTGATCGCCGGCATCTTCAACGCCGGGATGAGCGACTACGACAGCAACCTCATCTACGCGGATCTCGCGACCGCCCAGAAGCTCTACCGGTTCGGCGACGGCGTCCACGGCGTGAGCGTCAAGATCCGCGACCTGTACGACACGGACCGGATCCAGGGCGAGCTGCGGAAGGCGTTCCCCTTCCCGTGCATCGTCAAGAGCTGGATGGAGCAGAACCCGACGCTCTTCGCCGCGGTCAATATGGAGAAGAAGGTGATGTTCATCATCGTGACCCTGATCGTCCTGGTCGCGGCGCTGAATATCGCCAGCACCCTGATCATGGTGGTGATGGAGAAGACGAAGGATATCGGCATCCTCAAGGCGATCGGCGTCAGGCCGCTGAGCATCATGGCCGTCTTCACCGTGGAGGGGGCGATCATCGGGGCGATCGGCGCCCTCATCGGCACGGCCGCGGGCCTCCTCTTCCTCGAGCATATCAACTCGATCGCGACGGCGATCGACTGGCTCACCGGCTTCAACCCGTTCCCGAGCGACATCTACTACTTCGACCAGATCCCGGTGGAGTTCTCGTGGGCGCGCATCTGCTGGACCGGCTTCATCGCCCTGGCGTTGAGCACGATCGGGGCGCTGTACCCGGCCTGGAAGGCGTCGCGGCTCGACCCGGTGGAGGCGCTTCGCTATGAGTGAGGCGAACGCTCCGTTCTTCGAGGCGCGCGGCCTCCGCAAGACCTACCTGAACG
The DNA here is from genome assembly GCA_012729785.1 of Chlamydiota bacterium. Taxonomy (NCBI): domain Bacteria; kingdom Pseudomonadati; phylum Chlamydiota; species Chlamydiota bacterium. The sequence continues at coordinate 69,396 of JAAYCL010000022.1, forward strand.
GGGCCGACCGGATCGAGATCCTCCGCGGCGTCGGCCTCTCGGTTTTCCCGGGGGAGATGCTGTCGATCGTGGGGCCCTCCGGTTCGGGGAAGAGCACGCTCCTGCACCTGCTGGGGGCGCTCGACCGCCCGGACTCCGGGGAGGTGCGCCTCGACGGGCGCGACCTGTTCAAACTCTCCGAGAACGCCCGCGCGAGGGTCCGCAACGAAAGCATCGGGTTCGTCTTCCAGTTCTACCACCTCCTGCCGGAGTTCACGGCGCTGGAGAACGTGCTGATGCCGGCGCTCGTCTACCGCGCCCGGGGGGCGGGGGGCGGCGGGGCGGCGCGCGCGCGCGCCGCCGCCCTGCTGGAATCGGTCGGCCTCGGGGACCGCCTCGTCCACAAGCCGTCCCAGCTCTCCGGGGGGGAGCAGCAGCGGGTGGCGATCGCCCGGGCGTTGATGAACCGGCCGCGCCTCGTGCTCGCCGACGAACCCAGCGGCAACCTCGACAGCCGCACCAGCGCGGAGCTGCACGCCCTGCTCGCCGACCTGAACCGCCGCGAGGGGCAGGCGTTCGTCATCGTGACGCACGACGACGAGCTCTCCCGCCGCGCGCATCGACGCCTGCGGATGCGCGACGGCGTGGTGGTTTCGGCGGATCGGTAGCGGAATCCGCCGCGGACAACCCGATTGACACCGGCGGGGGTTTTCGGCTATCGTATCACCGCGTCACGCGCACCGATCCGTTCCACCGGAGACAACCGATGAAGATCTACATCAACGGCTCGTTCCACTCCAAGGCCGACGCGAAGATCTCCGTCTACGATCACGGGTTCCTCTACGGCGACGGCGTCTTCGAGGGGATCCGCGCCTACGGGGGGAGGGTATTCCGCCTGAAGGAGCACGTGGACCGGCTCTTCAAGAGTGCGCACACGATCATGCTCTCGATCCCGATGAGCCGCGAGGCGATGGCCGAGGCGGTCGTCGCCACGGTCAGGGAGAACGGCCTCAAGGACGCGTACATCCGCCTCATCATCACGCGCGGGATCGGCCGGCTGGGGCTGAACCCGTTCACCTGCGGCACCCCGCAGGTCATCATTATCGCCGACAAGATCGTCCTGTACCCGAAGGCGTTCTACCAGAAGGGGCTGGGCGTCGTCACGGTCCCCACCCAGCGCAACCTCGGCGAGGCGGTCAACCCCAGGATCAAGTCGCTGAACTACCTGAACAACATCATGGCCAAGATCGAGGCGATCAACGCGGGCGTCTACGAGGCGATCATGCTGAACAGCCACGGCTTCATCTCGGAGTGCACCGGCGACAACATCTTCATCGTCAGCGACGGGCGCCTCCTCACCCCCGCGCTCTACATGGGGGTCCTCGAGGGGATCACCCGCGACGAGGTCATGGCCCTCGCCGCGCGGGACGGGATCGAGGTCAGGGAGACGACCCTCACCCGGCACGACGTCTTCAACGCCGACGAGTGCTTCCTGACCGGCACCGCCGCGGAGATCATCCCGGTCGTCAAGGTCGACGGCCGCCTGATCGGCGACGGGAAACCCGGTCCCGTGACGCGCCGCCTGATGGAGGATTTCCGCGAGCTGGTCCGCAGGGAAGGCGTCCCGGTCTGAGGCCGGGCGCCCCGCGCCGGCGCGGGCGGGCGGACGCAAGCCGGGGACGATCCTCCGCCTCCCGTCCGGGGCGCTCCGCGGCCCATCTTCCGTCCGGCGTGCCGCTCCTCCCTCCCTCGGCGTCCCTATCCCCGGCGGATGATGCCAACCGAACGGCGGTGTGGTATCATCTTCGGTGTCTCTCCGCGCGGGTCTGCGCGGGCGTCGGCCGGAAACCCCCTATGCGCATCGCGGAACTGCTCACGAGAAGCGCCCCGTTCGTCTCGCTCGAATTCTTCCCCCCGCGCGACCGGGAGCGCTGGCCGGCGTTCTTCGCCGCGGTGGAACGCCTCCGCGCGGTGGACCCGCTCTTTGTCTCCGTCACGTACGGCGCGCTGGGGAGCACGCGCGGCAACACGATGGAGATCGTCTCGCGCCTGCGGAACGACTGCGGGCTCGAAACGATGGCCCATCTCACCTGCATCGGCGCCTCCGCCGCGTCCGTGGAGGGGTTCCTCGACGCCCTTGTCGACGCGGGCGTGGACAACGTGCTCGCCCTGCGCGGCGACCCGCCCGCGGACCCGTCCGCCGCCCGGGACCTCCCCGAGGGCGGCCCGGCGTGCCTCCCCGGCGGAAACGGCGCGTTCCGCTGCGCGGCCGACCTCGTCTCCCTCATCCGGTCCCGGCACCCCTCGCTCGGCATCGGCGTCGCCGCCTACCCGGAGGGGCACCCCGAGGCGCCGAGCGCGGAGGAGGATCTGCGTTTCCTGAAGCGCAAGCTCGACCTCGGCGCGGACTTCGCCATCACGCAGCTCTTCTTCGACAACGCCGTCTATTTCGACTTCGTGCGCAGGGCCCGGGAGGCGGGAATCGCCAAGCCCCTGATACCCGGGATCCTCCCGGTCCTCTCCATGTCGACCATCGACCGGCTCGTCTCCAAGTGCGGGGCGCGCCTCCCGGACGACTACCTCGCCCGCCTCCGCGATGCGGACCGGCGCGGCGGTCCGCCCGCGGTCGCCGTGGAGGGGATCGCCCATGCGAAGGCCCAGGCGCGCGGGCTCATCGAGAACGGCGCGCCGGGGATCCACCTCTACACGCTGAACAGGGCCGAGGCATGCCTGGAGATCGTGCGGGGCCTGCCGCCGGCGCATACCAGGGGAGGAAGACGATGAGCCGGAAGAAGATCGTGATCCTGTGCGGGAGCCCGCGCCGGGCGGGAAACACGCGCACGCTTGCGGAGTGGGCGGCCGAGGGCGCGCGGAAGGCGGGCGTCGACGTCGAACTGATCGACCTCACGGGGCTGCGCTACGCCGCCTGCGGCTGCACCTCCTGCTACGGCTGCCAGAGGATTGCGGAGTACCGGTGCGTCCTGAACGACGAGGCCTCGGAACTCCTCGCCCGCCTGCCGGCCGCCGATGCCCTCGTCATCGCCACGCCGATCTACTTCTTCGGCCCCTCGGCGCAGACGAAGGTCTTTCTGGACCGCTGCTTCTCGCTCGCCAAGTTCGACGAGGAGGGGAATGCGACCTCCGCGCTCAAGGGGAAAACGATCGCCCTGATCGCCTCGGCGGGCGGCGAGATACACGAGGGCCTCAAGATCGTCGAGGACACCTTCCGGATCTTCGCCGAGTTCGTCGGGGGACCGTACGCCTCGTTCCTGGCCCCCCGGGCGCCGATGGAGGAAGGCGCGCTCGCGCGCGACGCCATACTCAAGGAAAAGGCGACCGCCTTCGGCGCAACGCTCGCCTCGTCCCTCTGAGGCGCGATGCGCACCGCCTTTCTTGTCGCCACGCGCCGCTGCACGCGGGACTGCCCGTTCTGCTTCTACGCCACCGGCTACCTCCGCCACCCCTCGGTCGAGCTGGAGACGCCCCGGATCATCGAGGCCGTCGGCAGGGCCGCCGAGCTCGGCGCGACGAAGCTCATCGTCAGCGGCGGCGAGCCGCTCCTCCGCCCGGACCTGGGGCAGATCCTCGAGAAGGCGGGCGCCTGCGGCATGACGCGGCTCCTCCTGACGAACGGCGACCCGCTCGACGAGCGGACCGTCCGGCGCGTCGCGCAGGCGGGCCTCGAGGCCGTCTCCCTCTCGGTGAACGACACCGCCACGCTCCCGCGGCGCGCGGCGGCGGTCGCTCTCCTCGCGCGGGAGGCGGCGGTCCCGGTCACCGCGATCATCGCGTTCCACCGGCGAAACGCGAACGAGATCCCGGCGATCCTCGACTGGGCCGCGCGCAGCGGCGTCGCCGCGCTGCTCCAGCCGGCGTTTATCCCCCCCGGATCGGCGGGGGAGCGGTCCCTCTCCCCGCGCCGCCTCTCCCCGGACGAGTGGGCCGTCGTGGAACCCGCCGTGAGGCGCTGGGCTTCGGCCTCGGGCGCGGAGCCGTACGCCCGCCTCGTGCTCGGCCTCTACGGCCGCGGGGAACCGCTGAAACCCCGCCGCTGCGCCATGGGATCCGGCGCGTTCGTCATCGACTGCGACGGCTCCGTCTACCCGTGTTTCCACCGGCGGGATCTCGCGGCGGGGGGGATCCTTTCGAGCGACGCGGCGGAGCTCGAAACGCGGCTGGCCGCGGCGGCGGAGGCGGTGGCAGAGGCCCCCTGTTTCGGGGAGCGGTGCGTGTCGCTCTTCGCCGGCGTCGAGGGAATTGACCTCGCCCCCGCAAGGTAGTACAGTGTCCCCGCACAGGGCGGACGAATCGGACGGGTCCGACCGTGCGCTGCCGGAGGCACACCGATGCGCGCGCTCGTATACGACGGGAAGCTCCGCCTGCGCACCGACCACCCGGCGCCGGCGCGCCGGCCCGGTGAGTCGCTCGTCTCCGTTTCGCTCGCGGGGATCTGCGCCACCGACCTCGAGATCGTCAAGGGGTACATGGGGTTTCACGGCGTCCTCGGGCACGAGTTCGTCGGGCGCGTACAGGAGAGCGATCGCGGCGACCTCGTCGGGAAACGGGTGGTGGGGGAGATCAACTGCCCCTGCGGTTCCTGCCCGCTGTGTCTCCGCGGCCTCGGGAAGCACTGCCCGACGCGAAGCGTCCTCGGGATACAGGGGCACGACGGGGCGTTCGCCGATCTCCTCGTTTTGCCGGACGCGAACCTCCACCCGGTGCCCGAGGGCGTCTCGGACCGGGAGGCGGTCTTCGTCGAGCCGCTCGCGGCCGCCTGGCAGGCGCTGATCCAGGCGGCCCCCGCGAAGGGGGAGGAGACGGTGGTGCTCGGGGACGGGCGGCTCGGCATCCTCGTCGCGATGGTCTTCGTGTCGGAAGGTTTCCCGGTGACGCTGCTCGGGAAGCACCCGGAGAAGCTCGCCCTCGCAGGCGCGGCGGGCGCCGAGACCGGCCTGGTAGGGGAGGCGCGCCGGCTGCCGCGGGCGGACCTGGTGGTGGAGGCGACCGGCAGCCCCTCGGGACTCGAGACGGCCCTGCGGATCGTGCGCCCCGCGGGGAGGATCGTTCTCAAGACCACGATCGCCGGCCCGCATACGGTGGGGCTCGCGTCGCTCGTCGTGGACGAGGTTGCGCTTATCGGCTCCCGCTGCGGCCCGTTCAACCGGGCGCTGGAGTCGCTCGCCGCGGGCGCGGTGGATGTCTCCGCGCTGGCGGCCGCCGAGTTTTCGCTGGAGCGGGGCGTGGAGGCGATGCGCGCCGCCGCGGGCGCGCTCAAGGTGCTGCTGGCCGTCTCGTGACCGCGGGAAGGCCCGAAGAAAGGATCGGAGGATGCGCACGATACTGACGGCCGCCATGCTCGCGGCGGCCTTTTCGTCCGCGGCCGCCGCCGCGGAGCTGCGCCTGCCCGCCGAGGGCAGGGGCGAGGTCGTCGTGACCGCGACCTCGCTCTCGCGCGACGCCGGGGGCGGCGTCATCGCGACGGGGAGATCGACCGTCGTCCACGGGGACCTGTCGATCTCCTGCGCGGGGACGATCCGAATCGCGCTCTCGGGGGACTTCTTCAGCGCGCTCGAGGCCTCGGGGACGGTGGAGGCGAAGGCGGGGAACCGGGCGCTCCGGGCCGGGCGGCTCGACTACGAGTCGACGCGGCACCTCGTGACGCTGCGCGGAAACCCCGAGGTCGTCGAGAACGGCACCACCTACCGGGCGGGGGAGCGGATACTCCTCTACCTCGAGACCGGCGTGATGCGGTGCGAGCCGAAGGCGATGATCTCCGTCGACCGGCGCTTCCAGAAGCCGGCCCCGCCGAAGCCGAAGAGGAGGAGGTTGTTTGGGCTCTTCTGATCCAATCGAACGCCTCCTCGAGAGGATCGTCGCGGCGAAGCGGCGCCGGGTCGCGCAGAGCCGGCGCGAGACGCCCGTCTCCGCCCTGGACGCGCGGGCGAGGCGGCGGACGCCGCGCGACCTCGGCGCCGCCCTCGCGGCGCGGCCGTTCGCGGTGATCGCCGAGACGAAGAAGGCCTCCCCCTCCGCCGGGCTCATCCGTCCCGACTACGATCCGGCGGCCATCGCCCGCGGCTACGAGGCGGCGGGGGCGGCGGCGATCTCCGTGCTCACCGAGGAGAGCCGTTTCTCGGGCGAAATGGCCCACCTCCTCCTGGTGCGGGAGGCGGTCTCCCTCCCGGTGCTGCGGAAGGATTTCATCGTGGACGAGTACCAGGTGCACGAATCGGCGGCGGCGGGCGCCGACGCCGTCCTGCTCATCGCGCGGCTGCTTCCCGGGCGGGAACTCGCCCGCCTGGCCGCCCGCTGCCTCGACCTCGGCCTCACGCCCCTCGTCGAGGTCCACGCCGAGGAGGAGGTCGAGGCGGCCGTGGGATCGGGGGCGCGCGTCATCGGCATCAACAACCGGGATCTGCAGACCCTCTCGGTCGGGCTCGAGACGACGTTCGCCCTGAAGCCGCTGATCCCGCCCGATAGGATCGTGGTGAGCGAGAGCGGCATCCGGAACCCCGCGGACCTGGACGCCCTCTCCTCCTGCGGCGTCCGGGCGGCGCTCGTCGGCGAGCGGCTGCTCGCCGAGGCCGATCCCGGCCGCGCCCTCGCGGCGCTCATCGGGGGGATGGCCGGCGCCGCGGCGCCCGGGGGACGCCGATGACGGTCCGCGTGAAGATCTGCGGCATCACGAACGCCGCCGACGCCCTCCTCGCCGTCGAAGCGGGCGCGGACGCCCTCGGCTTCGTCTTCGCCCCGAGCCCGCGCCGCGTCTCCGTCGAGGAGGCCGCGGCGATCGTCGGGGCCCTGCCGCCGTTCGTCGCGGCGGTGGGGGTGTTCGTGAACGAGCGCCCGGCGCGCATCCGGGAGATCGTCGCGCGCTGCGGCCTCGGTTTCGTCCAGTTCCACGGGGACGAGGGGCCGGAGGAGTGCGGCCTGTTCGGCGCTCGCGCGATCAAGGCGTTCCGCGTGAAGGACGCGGAGGCCCTGGGCGGGATCGAACGGTACCCGGTCGGCGCGTTTTTGCTGGACGGCCATCTCCCCGGCGTCCGCGGGGGGACGGGGACGGCGTTCCGGTGGGAGCTCGCCGCCGTCGCGGCCGCCGCGGGGAAACCGATCATCCTCTCCGGGGGGCTCACCGCCGAGAACGTGGCGCGGGCCGTCGCCGCGGCGGCGCCGTACGCAGTGGACGTCAGCAGCGGCGTCGAATCGGCGCCGGGGAAAAAGGACCGGGCGCGCATGGAGGAGTTCGTCAGGCGCGCGAAGGCGGCCGGCGCGGATCCGCGGCCGGGGACGGGAGGGGGGCGATGAGCGGGCGCGCGCGGCCGGGCTACTTCGGCGCCTTCGGCGGGAGGTATGTCCCCGAGACGCTCGTCTTCGCGCTCCAGGAGCTCGCCCGGGAGTTCGAGCGCGCCTGGCGGGACCGCTCCTTCCGGGCGGAGCTGGACCGCCACCTGCGGGACTACGCGGGGCGCCCGACGCCGCTCACCTTCGCGCCCGCCCTGACGCGCCTCTTCAAGGGCGTGAAGGTCTACCTCAAGCGCGAGGACCTCGCCTTCACCGGGGCGCACAAGATCAACAACTGCCTCGGCCAGATCCTGCTCGCCCGGCGGATGGGCAAGCGGCGGATCATCGCCGAGACCGGCGCGGGCCAGCACGGCGTCGCGACCGCCACGGTCGCGGCGCGGTTCGGGCTCTCCTGCGTGATCTACATGGGCGAGGAGGATATGCGGCGCCAGGGGCTCAACGTCTTCCGGATGGAGCTCCTCGGCGCGTCGGTCGTCCCCGTCCGGAGCGGCAGCCGCACGCTCAAGGAGGCCATCGACGAGGCGATGCGCGACTGGGTCGCCAACGTGCGCGACACGCACTACCTGCTCGGCACGGTGGCGGGTCCGCACCCGTACCCGCTGATGGTGCGGGAGTTCCAGCGCGTCATCGGAAGGGAGACGAAACGCCAGATCGTCGCCGCCGAGGGGCGGCTCCCGGACTGTCTCGTCGCGTGCGTCGGCGGGGGGAGCAACGCGATCGGGCTCTTCCACGACTTCCTCTCCGAGCCGGGCGTCCAAATGATCGGGGTCGAGGCGGGGGGGCTGGGGCTGCGGAGCGGGATGCACGCGGCGCGGTTCGGCGGCGGGAGCCCCGGCGTCTTCCAGGGGAGCCTGAGCTACGTCCTCCAGGACGCCGACGGGCAGATACGGAACACGCACTCGGTCTCGGCGGGGCTCGACTACGCGGGCGTCGGCCCCGAGCACAGTTTCCTGCACGACACCGGCCGCGTGCGCTACGTGAGCGTGACCGACGCGGAGGCGCTCGACGCGTTCCGGCTCCTGAGCGAGAAGGAGGGGATCATCCCCGCCCTCGAGTCGGCGCACGCCGTCGCCTACGCCCGCACGGCGGCGCGCGGGATGCGGCGCGGGCAGGTGCTGATCGTCAACGTCTCCGGCCGCGGCGACAAGGACGTCGAGACGGTCCGGCGTGCCGGCCGGGGGAGGCGGCGGTGAACCGGATCGACGCGGCGTTCAGACGGCTCCGGAAGGAGCGGCGCGCGGGGTTCATCGCCTACCTGACGGCCGGCGACCCGTCCCCGGCCATGACGGTCCCGCTCGTCCGGGCGCTCGAGGCCAACGGCGCCGACATCGTCGAGCTGGGCGTCCCGTTCTCCGACCCGCTCGCGGACGGGGTGGTGAACCAGCGCGCCGCGGAACGCGCGCTGCGCCGCGGCACGACCCTCGGCGGCGTCCTCGGGATGGTGCGCCGCATCCGGGAACGGTCCGAGATCCCGATCGTCCTCTTCACCTACCTGAACCCCGTGCACGCCTACGGCTTCGACCGGTTCGCCGCGGACGCGGCGCGGGCGGGGGTCGACGGGGCGCTCTTCCTCGACCTCCCCCCCGAGGAGGCCCGGGGCTGCGCGGCGGTCCTCGCCGCCCGCGGCGTGCGGCGGATCGTCCTGATCGCCCCGACGACCCCGCCGGAGCGGGCGCGCCGCATCGCCCGGCAGGCGCGGGGGTTCATCTACTGCGTCTCGAGGACCGGGGTCACTGGGGAGGGCGGCGCGCTCGACCCGGGGCTCGCGGCCCGCGTCCGCGCCTTGAAACGCGCCGCCTGCGCGCCTGTCGCGGTCGGCTTCGGGATCTCGACGCCCGCGCAGGTCGCCGCGACCGCCCGGGCGGCGGACGCGGTCGTGGTCGGGAGCGCGCTCGTGCGCGAGATCGAGCGCGGCGGCGCGCCGGCCGACCTGATCGGGCGGGTGGGCGCGAAGGCGAGGCGTCTGTCGGCGCCGCTGCGCCGGGGCGGCGGACGGGCGGACGGGAGACAAGGCGGCTGAACAGGCCGGCGGGGGGGATCATGCGCGCACAACCGACGCAGGGGCGCATCTTCGCGGTGATCATGGCGGGGGGGGGAGGGGAACGGTTCTGGCCCGCGAGCCGGCAGGCGCTCCCCAAGCAGCTCCTCCGCATCTTCGGGAAACGCACGATGATCCAGGAGACGGCGCGGCGCATCTCCGGGCTCGTGCCGCCGGAACGTCTCGTCGTCGTGACCACCGCGCTCCAGGCGCCCCTCATCGCCCGCCAGCTCCCCCGCATCCCCCGCGGCTCCATCGTCGCCGAGCCGTTCGGGAGGGACACCGCGGCCTGCGTCGCCCTGGGGGCGGCGATCGTCTTGTCGCGGGATCCGGAGGGGGTCATGGTGGTGCTCCCCGCCGACCACGTGATCCGCGACCGGCGGCGGCTGCTGGCCGCCCTCCGCGACGCCTGCCGGTTCGCGCGCGAGCGGGAGTGTCTCGTCACCCTCGGCATCGTCCCCACGGAGCCGGCGACCGGCTACGGCTACATCCGCGGGGGCGCCGCGGTGTCCCGCGGGATGCGGACCGTCTTCTCGAAGGTGCGGGCGTTCACCGAGAAACCCGCCCCCGCCGTCGCGCGGCGCTACCTGAGGAGCGGCGACTACTACTGGAACAGCGGGATCTTCGTCTGGAAGGCGTCCGTCATCGCCGAGGAGTTCAAGCGGCACATGCCCGCGCTGCACCGGGGGCTGGTCGAGATCAGGGACGCGCTGGGCACGCGGAGGGCCGCCGCCGTCATCCGGCGGGTCTACAAGCGGATCGAACGGATCTCCATCGACTATGGGGTGATGGAGAAGTCCGACCGGACGGTCGTCGCCCGCGCCGATTTCGACTGGGACGACGCCGGCTCCTGGTGCGCCCTCGAACGGCATTTCCCCGAGGACCGCGCGGGGAACGTGATCCTCGGCAACAGCGTCGCCCTCGACACCGAGCGCTGTATCATCGTCTCGGATGATGGTATAGTGGGCTGCCTCGGCGTCAAGGATCTCGTCGTGGTGAAGACCGCCGATGCGGTGCTCGTCTGCCGGCGCGGCGCGGCGCAGGAGCTGAAGCGGATCGTGCGGGAACTGAAGGCGGGCGCGGGGATGCGTCGGTTCGCCTGAGCGGGGGCGCGGGGAAAGGGCGGGGAGGGGAGATGAAGGTATTCTGCGGCCGGTCGAACCCGGAGTTGAGCCGCGAGATATGCGGGTATCTCGGCATCGAGCTCGGCAAGTGCATCATCCACAAGTTCAAGAACGACAACACCTTCGTGCGCATCGAGGAGAACGTCCGGGGGAAGGACGTCTTCGTCATCCAGACGAGCGCCCCGCCCGTCAACGACTACTTCATGGAACTCCTCATCATGATCGACGCGCTCAAGCACGCCTCCGCGCGCCGGGTGACCGCCGTGCTCCCGTACTACCCGTACGCCAGGTCCGACAAGAAGGACCAGCCCCGCATCTGCATCACCGCGCGTCTGGTCGCCGACCTGCTCGAGAGCGCGGGCGCGGACCGCGTGCTCACGATGAACCTCCACGCCGAGCAGATCCAGGGCTTCTTCGGGATCCCGGTGGACCAGCTCCTCGCCTCGCCGATCCTCTGCGACTACTTCAGCCGCAACGGGGTCGAAAACTGCATCGTGGTCGCCCCCGACGCCGGCAGCGCCAAGCGCGCCGAGCGGTATGCCCGCCAACTCGGCCTGCCGCTCGCCATCCTCGATAAGCGCCGCGATCCGCTGAACGACACCGTGGAGATCTATCATATCATCGGCGACGTCTCCGGGAAGAACGCCATCGTCTTCGACGACGAGATCGCCACGGGCGGGTCGATGATCGAGACCGCCCACGCCCTCCTCTCGCACGGGGCGCGCGACATCCACGCCGGGGCTGTCCACGCGGTCCTCTGCGGCAACGCCACGCAGAAGCTCCAGGAGTCGCCGTACAAACAGATCGTCGTCACCAACACCCTCCCGATCGAGGGCGGGAAGAAGATCCCCAAGATCAAGGTGCTCTCGGTGGCGCAGCTGTTCGGGGAGGCGATCCGCCGCATCCACGAGGCCAAGACGCTGAGCGAGCTCTTCGGCAAGCACCTCTGAGGCGGCGGAAACGCGATGCGTCTGCTCGGCATAGACCCGGGGGAACGGCGGATCGGGATCGCGGTGAGCGACCCGGGGCGCAGCATCGCCTCCCCCGCCGGGGCGATCGAGCGGGGAGACCCGGCCGAGACGCTCCGGCGCATCGGCGACGCGGCGCGGCGGCACGAGGCGGCCGGGATCGTCGTGGGGCTCCCGCTGAACATGGACGGGAGCGAGGGGCCGGCGGCGCGGAGCGCCCGCGGATTCGCGGACTCCCTCCGGGCGGCGCTCAACCTCCCCGTCGTCCTCTGGGACGAGCGTCTGACCACCGCCGAGGCGGACCGGTTCCTGAAATCGGCCGGGCTCTCGCGAAGGAAACGGAGCCTGCGCGTCGACGGGATCGCCGCCCAGCGCATCCTCCAGTCGTACCTCGACAGCCCGGGCGCGAAGGGGACGCCGTGAGCCGCCCGCCCGCCGCCCGCCTCCGGGGGGAGGGGAGGACGCAGCCGCCGCCCCATCGCGTCACCGCCCTCCCGAGCGGCCTCAGGGTCGTGACCCTCGAGATGCCCGCGATGGAGTCGGTCTCCCTCGGGATCTGGATCGGGACGGGGGGCCGGTACGAATCCCCCCGCCTGAACGGCGTCTCGCACTTCCTCGAGCACCTCCTCTTCAAGGGCACCGACCGGCGCTCGGCGCGCCGCCTGTCGCAGGAGATAGAGAGCGTCGGCGGCTCGCTGAACGGTTTCACCGGCGAGGAGTACACCTGCTACATGGCGAAGGTGCTGCACCGGCACCTCCGGCGCGCCGCGAACGTCCTCTTCGACATGTACCTCCACGCCTCCCTCAAGGCCGAGGACGTCGAGAAGGAGCGGACGGTCATCCGGGAAGAGATCAACATGTACCTGGATATGCCCGCGCAGCACGTGACGGACCTGTTCAACGCGGTGCTCTGGCCCGGGCAGCCGCTGGGAAGGCCCCTGGTGGGCACCGCGGAGACCGTCGGGGCGTTCACCCCGGACGATCTGCGGGCGTACCGGGCGCGGCACTACCTCCCGAAGAACACGGTCGTCGCCGCCGCGGGGAAGGTCGCGCACGAGGAGCTGGTGCGGATCGTCGAGCGCCTCGCGCCCGGGGGACCGGGGCGCCCGGCGCCGCGGTCCGCCCCCGCGGCGGACAGGCAGCGCCGCCCCGCGCTCCTGCTCTGCGACAAGAAGACCGAGCAGACCCACCTGTGCGTCGGGGTGCGGGGATACCGGCGGGAGCACCCGGACCGGTACGCCCTCCATCTCCTCAGCATCGCCCTCGGCGAGAATATGAGCTCCCGGCTCTTCCAGAGCGTCCGCGAGCGGCACGGGCTCGCCTACGCCATCGGCTCCTCCGTCGTCCGGTACCGGGATACCGGCGCCTTCTCGGTCCACGCCGGCGTCGAGAACAACAAGTTCCTGCGGGCGCTCCGGCTGATTTTGCGGGAACTCGCGTCGGTCCGCGACGAGGGTCTCCGCCCGGCCGAGCTCGCCCGCGCGAAGGAGTACTGGACCGGCCAGTTCGCGATGGAGTTCGAGAAGACCACGCGAAACATGCTCGGGATCGGCGAGGGCCTCCTCCTCACGGGGCGGGTCTTGACAAAAGAGGAGATTCTGTCTAACATCGCGCGGGTCGGCTTGGACGACGTGCGGCGGGTGGCCGCGGATATCTTCCGCGAACGGAGGCTCAACCTGGCCGCCATAGGGCCCGCCGTCGGCGGAACGGCGGCCCATGATGCGCTGCATCTGTGAACAGCGCGTACGCGCGCGAAACGCCGCATGAACGGACGCCCATGAATATCCAGATCGCGCCGTCGCTGCTCGCGGCTGATTTCGGGAAGCTCGGCGAGGAGGCGCTCGCGGCGGAGGCCGCGGGGGCGGACCTGCTCCATCTCGACGTGATGGACGGCCACTTCGTGCCCAACCTCACCGTGGGGCCGGCGGTGGTGGCGGCGGTGCGCGCGCGCGTCAAGATCCCGCTCGACGTGCACCTGATGCTCTCCGATCCCGACCGGTTCATCGAACCGTTCGCGGACGCGGGGGCCAGCATCCTCACGGTGCACGCGGAGGCGCTGCCGCACCTGCACCGGACGCTCCAGGTCATCCGGGGGAGGGGGCTGCGCTCGGGGGTGTCGCTCAACCCGGCCACCCCGCTGAAGGACATCGAGGCGGTGCTCGAGGAGGCGGACCTCGCCCTCCTGATGACCGTGAACCCGGGCTTCGGCGGCCAGCGGTTCATCCGGGCGGTGCTTCCCAAGATCGAGGAGCTGCGCCGCCTCGTCGACCGCCGCGGCCTCCGCCTCGACATAGAGGTGGACGGCGGCATCACCACCGAGACCGCCCGGGAGGCGATCCGGGCGGGCGCCAACGTCATCGTCGCCGGCACGGCGGTCTTCGGCGCCGCGGACCTCGCCGCGGCCATCCGTTCGCTGCGCGGCTCCCCGTGACCTGAAAGGCGCCCCCGCGCGGCGCATCCCCGCGAACCGGGGCGGACCAGCCGCGGACCTGACGACCATGGACTCGTACCTCGAGCGCATACGCAACTTCTCGATCGTCGCCCATATCGACCACGGCAAGTCCACGCTCGCGGACCGGCTCCTCCAGCTCACGCACACGATCGACGCGCGCCGATTCAGGGACCAGTTCCTCGACGCCATGGACCTCGAGCGCGAGCGGGGGATCACGATCAAGGCCCACGCGGTCAGGATGGAGTACACGGCGCGAGACGGCGTCACCTACACCCTCAACCTGATCGACACCCCCGGGCACGTGGATTTCAACTACGAGGTGTCGCGCAGTCTCTCCGCCTGCGAGGGGGCGCTCCTCGTCGTGGACGCCGCGCAGGGGGTCGAGGCGCAGACGGTCGCCAACTGCCACCTCTGCGCGCAGAACAACCTGGCGATCATCCCCGTGATCAACAAGGTGGACCTCCCCAGCGCGGACGTCCGGGAGACGAAGCGGCAGATCGAGGACGTGCTGGCCCTCCCCGCCGACGACGCCGCCTGCGTGAGCGCCAAGACCGGGGCCGGGGTGGCGGAGCTTCTGGAGACGATCGTCGCCCGGATCCCGCCCCCGAGGAAACCCGAAAGCGAGGATCTGAAGGCGCTCATCTTCGACTCCCTCTTCGATACCTTCCGCGGGGTGATCATCCACGTGCGGCTGATGAGCGGCCGCGTCTCGCCCGGGATGAAGGTCCGCCTGATGTACACCGGGAAGGCGTTCGAGGTCCAGGAGGTGGGCTGCTTCGTGCCCGACGCGCGGCCGCGCGACCGGCTCCTGCCCGGAGAGGTCGGCTACATCATCGCCAACATCAAGGACTCCGGCGACGTCAGGATCGGGGACACGCTCACCGACGACCGGCGGCCCGCGCGCGCGCCGCTCCCCGGCTTCAAGCGCCTCCGGCCGATGGTCTTCAGCGGTTTCTATCCGGTCGCGACGACGGAGTACGAGAACCTGAAATCCGCCCTGAACCGCCTCCGTCTCAACGATCCCGCCTTCAGCTACGAACCGGAGAATTCGGTCGCGCTGGGGTTCGGCTTCCGCTGCGGTTTCCTCGGTCTTCTCCATATGGAGATCATCCAGGAACGGCTCGAGCGGGAGTACGAGGTGGGGATCGTCGCGACGGTGCCGAGCGTCATCTACCAGATCAAAAAGACCGACGGGAGCCTGGTCGAGATCGACAACCCGGTGCGGATGCCGCCGCCCGCGGAGATCGACGAGATCCGCGAGCCGATGATACGCGCCTATATCATCGTGCCGAACGAGATGATCGGCGCGATGATGAAGCTGGGCCAGGAGCGCCGCGGGGAGTGCGTCAGGACCGAGTCGATCGACGCGCACCGGGTCATCCTCACCTTCGAACTCCCGTTCAACGAGGTCGTCATCGATTTCTACGACCGCCTCAAGTCGGTGACCAGCGGCTACGGCTCGATGGACTACGAGCATGTCGGCTTCAGGGTCTCCGACATCGTGAAGCTCGATATCCTCATCAACTGCGAACCGGTGGACGCCTTCTCGTTCCTGGTCCACAAGGAGAAGGCGGAGCACCGGGGGCGCGCGCTCGCGGAGCGGCTCAAGGCGGTCATCCCGCAGCAGCTCTTCCGGGTCGCGATCCAGGCGGCGATCGGCGGCCGCATCATCGCCAGCGAGGTGGTCCGCCCCCTGAAGAAGGACGTCACCGCCAAGTGCTACGGCGGCGACATCACCCGCAAGCGGAAGCTCTGGGAGAAGCAGAAGGAGGGGAAGAAGAAGATGAAGCAGATCGGGAAGATCAACATCCCCCAGAAGGCGTTCATCGAGGTGCTGAAGGTCGACTGACCCCCGCCGTCCGGGAGACGGGAAATCGGGGGTATCTCCGAGGATCGAAAATACGATTCCGCCGCGGATACGCGCGCATCGGGCGGCATACGTGCATCGGCGGAGCACCCGCCAGGTTCCGGTTCGCGAAAACAGGCTGCATCGGCGCGGGGTGGCGCGTCGGGTGAGGCGAGGGGAGGGGAGGGGAGCGATGGGGTTGATCGGCTTCTTCAGGGATCGCCGGACGGTGAAGGAGGCGCGCCTCGCGCGCAAGACGGTGCGCGCGCTCCTGAGAAAGCACCGCGGCAGGATCGGCGACCAGGCGGTCCTGCGGATCGAGCAGGACCTTCGCGCGCTCGACGGCGCCCTCGCGTGGCGGAACGCCGCGGAGGTCGCGGCGGCGGCCGCGCGTCTCCACGAAAGCTTCGATCGCCATCTCGCCTTCGCGAAGAAGTCGATCGTCCGCGAGTACGCCGAGGCGTTCCTGTTCGCCCTCATCCTCGCCCTGTTCATCCGCACCTTCATCATCCAGCTCTTCAAGATCCCGACCGGCTCGATGGAACCGACCCTGCACGGGGCGCAGAACCACGGGGGATTCGGCGACCATATCGTGGTGAACAAGTTCATCTACGGCCCCCAGACGCTCGACTGGATCGGCGTCCCCTGGACGAATTTCGGCGTGGAGCTCCCCACCGCGCGTTTCAGCCGGCTGGCGCTGCGGTCCCCGCGGCGCGGGGACATCATCGTCTTCAGGTTCCCGTTCAACCGGCTCTGCCTGAACGCACGGTGCCAGAAGGATTTCAATCTCGAGCGCGGGATGCCGCGCGTCTGCCCCCGGTGCGGCTCCCGCGCCGTGGAGTACCAGAACAAGGACTTCGTGAAGCGCCTCGTCGGCCTCCCGGGCGAGACGGTCGAGATACGAAACGGCCGCATCCTCATCGACGGCGAGGCGGTGACCTCCCCGAAGGAGATCGCCGGCATCCGCTACGTCAACCCCCCGCCGGGCGCGGGCGCGGTCTACGGGCTGGCGGGACAGCGATTCAAGGTGCCGGAGGGGTCCTACTTCGTCCTCGGCGACAACAGCGCCAACAGCAAGGACAGCCGCTTCTGGGGATTCGTGCCGTTCGAGACGGTGCGGGGGCTGGCGTTCTTCATCTACCTCCCCCCGTCCCGGATCGGGGTCGTGCGGTAGGGGAGGGCGGTGCAGTCCTGCGCGTCCCGCCCGATGCCGCGCCCGATCCGCATCCTCCTTAGGCACAAACGGACAGTCGCCTCATGAGAAAACGCCGCCAACCCATCGTCGACGATCTGCGCGCCGATCCTGAGCTCTTTCAGGAGCTGGTGAATCGGGCGAATGACAACCTTTCGATTATCGATCTCGCCACCGGTCGTTTCCTCTATGTGAATGAGATGTTGTGCCGCTCCACCGGGTATACGCCGGAGGAATTTGGAAAAATGACCGTGGCGGATATCGATCCCA
>JAAYCL010000023.1 GCA_012729785.1 Chlamydiota bacterium
ACCCGACCGCATGAAGTCGGATTCGCTAGTAACGGCGCATCAGCTACGGCGCCGTGAATACGTTCCCGGGCCTTGTACACACCGCCCGTCACATCATGAAAGCCGTCTGCACCCGAAGCCGCCGTCCCAACCCGCAAGGGAGGTGGGCGTCCAAGGTGTGGGTGGTGATTGGGATGAAGTCGTAACAAGGTAGCCGTTGGGGAACCAGCGGCTGGATCACCTCCTTTCTAAGGAGCAGGGCGCGCCGTCCAAGGCGCGCCCAGGTGGATGTCTCCGGCGCGAGCCGGAGACATGGCGGCCCGCGAGGGCACGCCGCCAACACACGGAACCCGCATGGGCGCGGGTTCATCGCATCCCTTCCGGCGCGGAGTTATTCCGCCGGGGCTGTCCGAAACAGGTCGCGAGCGCCGCCGGTGGCGCAGGTTTGGGGGCATAGCTCAATTGGTAGAGCACGTGCTTTGCAAGCATGAGGTCACCGGTTCGATCCCGGTTGCCTCCACCAGCCCTGATTTTAGACTTGTGATTTTAGATTTGTGATTGCTGCGAATGTGGCAATCTAAAAATCTGAAATCCGGAATCCGGGTTTCCGGCGGTGGCCGGGTTGCACCGGGCGTGTAGCTCAGTTGGTTAGAGCGCGTCCCTGATAAGGACGAGGTCCCTGGTTCGATTCCAGGCACGCCCACCACTGGCTAGCATCCGCGGCCGCGGAAGTTTCCCGCCGATGCGGCGGGGGGCGCTCCGGCGGCGTTGCCCCTTTCACGGGGCCGCCGCGCATAGTTCTTTGACAATAGCATAGTTCTGGGTATGAAGTTGCAACCGAGCCGGCCGGGACCGATGGTCCCGGATCCGGTCAAGCGTATACGGGCACACGATGGATGCCTTGGCACCAGCAGGCGATGAAGGACGTGGCTTGCTGCGATAAGCCCCGGGGAGCCGCGAGCAGGCATTGATCCGGGGATTTCCGAATGGGGAAACCCGGTGGGCGTCCGGCCCACCACCATGCGCTGAACACATAGGCGCATGGGGCGATACCGGGGGAAGTGAAACATCTCAGTACCCCGAGGAAGAGAAATCAAGACGAGATTCCGTGAGTAGTGGCGAGCGAAACCGGAAGAGGCCAAACCGCGGGGCTTGCCCCGCGGGGTTGCGGGAGCGCCGCATGGCATCGTTTCTGCATAGCCGAACGGTCTGGAAAGTCCGGCCACAGGGGGTGAAAGCCCCGTAGGCGAAATGCAGGAGCGGCCTGGCGAATTCCCAAGTAGGACGGGACACGTGAAACCCCGTCCGAATCCGGGGGGCCCACCCCCCAAGCCTAAATACTCGCTGGTGACCGATAGTGGACAAGTACCGCGAGGGAAAGGTGAAAAGAACCGCTGTTAGCGGAGTGAAAGAGACCTGAAATCGTGTGCCCACAAAGCTGTAGGAGCCCCGAGAGGGGTGACTGCTTGCCTTTTGCATAATGAGTCCGCGAGTCACGGCAGGCGGCGAGGTTAACCCCTGATGGGGGGAAGCCGTAGCGAAAGCGAGTCCGAAATGGGCGTTCTAGTCGTCTGCCGTGGACCCGAAGCCCGGTGAGCTACCCTTGGCCAGGTTGAAGCCTCGGTAACACGAGGTGGAGGACCGAACCGGTGTCCGTTGAAAAGGGCTCGGATGAGCTGTGGGTGGGAGTGAAAGGCTTACCAAACCGGGTGATAGCTGGTTCTCCTCGAAATGCCTTTAGGGGCAGCCTTCGCGAATGCAGGCGACGGGGGTAGAGCACTGAATGGTCTAGGGCCCCTACCGGGGTACCGAAGCCTCTCAAACTCCGAATACCGTCGCTGTCACGCGGGGAGTGAGACTGTGGGGGCTAAGCTTCACAGTCGAAAGGGAAACAGCCCAGCCCGCCGGCTAAGGCCCCTGAATCTGGTTAAGTCACTAAGGATGTGGAGTCTCGGAGACAGCTAGGATGTTGGCTTAGAGGCAGCCACCATTTAAACAGTGCGTAATAGCTGACTAGTCGAGAGATTCCGCGCCGAAAATGATCGGGAGTCAAACCAGATGCCGAAGCCGCGGATTCCCCCTCCGGGGGGATGGTAGAGGAGCGTTCCGCACGGGACGAAGCGCGAGGGGGACCGAGCGTGGACTGTGCGGAAGTGACTATGCGGACATGAGTAACGAAAAGTGGGGTGGGAATCCCCACCGCCGGAATTCCAAGGTTTCCCGGGGCAGGTTCGTCCGCCCGGGGTTAGTCGGTCCTAAGGCGAGGCCGAAGGGCGTAGTCGAAGGACAACGGGTTAATATTCCCGTACTGCCGGTGAGAGTTCGAGCGATGGAGTCAGCAGGAGGCTGGCCCCGCGACCTGATGGATGGTCGTCCAAGCCCCTAGGGGGCCCGCGCAGGCAAATCCGCGCGGGCAACCCTGAAGGGCGACGGTGAGCGCCCCCGCGAGGGGGCGCGAAGAGGGTGACGCCAGGCTGCCGAGAAAACCTCCTGGCAATCGAGCCGGCAACCGTACCAAAACCGACACAGGTGGAAGGGTACCAGCATACCAAGGCGCGCGAGAGAAACCTCGTTAAGGAACTCGGCAAAATAACCCCGTAACCTAGGGAGAAGGGGTCCCCCGCGAGGGGGCGCAGTGAACGGGCCCAGGCGACTGTTTAACAAAAACACAGCACTCTGCAAACACGCAAGTGGACGTATAGAGTGTGACACGTGACCAATGCCGAAAGGTCAAGGCAAGGGGTTAGCCGCAAGGCGAGGCTCCGAACCAAAGCCCCGGTGAATGTCGGCCGTAACTATAACGGTCCTAAGGTAGCGAAATTCCTTGTCGGGTAAGTTCCGACCTGCACGAATCTTGTAACGATCTGGACGCTGTCTCGACGAGGGGCTCGGCGAAATTGAGGTAGCGGTGAAGACTCCGCTTACCCGCGGAAAGACGGAAAGACCCCGTGAACCTTTACTGTAGCCTGATATTGGATTTCGGTTCGATCTGTGTAGGATAGGTGGGAGGCTTTGAGGCTCCGGCGCCAGCCGGAGCGGAGCCGTCCTTGAAATACCACTCTCTTCGCACTGGAATTCTAACCCCGTGTCGTGAAACCGGCCGGGGAACATTGTCAGGTGGGCAGTTTGACTGGGGCGGTTTCCTCCCAAAGTGTAACGGAGGGGCACAAAGGTTCCCTCAGCACGGTCGGCAATCGTGCATAGAGCGTAAAGGTATAAGGGAGCTTGACTGCGAGTCCTACCAGACGAGCAGGTGCGAAAGCAGGTCTTAGTGATCCGGCGGTTGAATGTGGAATTGCCGTCGCTCATCGGACAAAAGGTACTCCGGGGATAACAGGCTTATCGCTCCCAAGAGTTCATATCGACGGAGCGGTTTGGCACCTCGATGTCGGCTCATCATATCCTGGGGCTGGAGAAGGTCCCAAGGGTTCGTCTGTTCGCCGATTAAAATGGTACGTGAGCTGGGTTTAGAACGTCGTGAGACAGTTCGGTCCCTATCTTCCGTGGGCGCAGGATATTTGAGGAGGTCGGTCCCTAGTACGAGAGGACCGGGATTGACGGACCTCTGGTGTTCCAGTTGTCGTGCCAACGGCATTGCTGGGTAGCTATGTCCGGAAAGGATAAGCGCTGAAAGCATCTAAGCGCCAAGCCCTCTCCAAGATCAGATATCCCTATGAGACCCCTCGTAGATCACGAGGTTGATAGGCCGGGGGTGTAAGGCCCGCAAGGGCTTCAGCCTACCGGTACTAATCGGTCCATCGTCTTAACCATTTGTCTTCTCGGCATAATTGAAGTTCTCTATCCATTGTCCGGATACTGTCCGGTCGCTTCGTTTCCCCTGGAAACCGGAAACGAGCAACCGGCAACCGTATTCCCGGTGACCATGGCGGAGGGGCCACACCTCTTCCCATTCCGAACAGAGCCGTTAAGCCCTCCAGCGCCGATGGTACTACCTCCAAAGGGTGGGAGAGCAGGTCGTCGCCGGGACTTTTCTTCGCGCGGGCGTGATTCGTTCACGCCCGCGTTTTTTTTTATGCGAATGTCCATCACGCGTGTGCCTCCTCCGATCGTGATACCGTACGCTGTGGTAGTGTCCGGTAGTGTCCACTCTTTTTCGCACTATCACCTGAGCATGTACTTGAGCTAGTCAATGTTGTATCCCTCTCATCCCCCCTGGGGTCCCCCAGGGGGCGCCACCCGCCCTGTTCCTCGCTTTCAATGAAAGACGGAAGGGGAGCTCATTTGCACGTCCCGGGGGCGCATGGTTGGTATATCATAGGGCCGGAAGGGAGCAGGCTATGCCGCACACGAAGATCATCTGCACCTTGGGGCCGGCGACCGCCTCGGCGAAAAGCATCGCGGGCATGGCGCGCGCGGGGATGGACGTGGTCCGCCTCAACTGCTCGCACGCCACGCACGCCGCGATACGCGAATCAGTCGCCCGCGTCCGCGCGTTCAACCGGAGGACGCGCAGGCGTATCCGCGTTCTCCTCGACCTCGAGGGGCCCCGCATACGGATCGGGGAGCTGAAGGGTCACCGGCCGATCCCGTTGAAGAGGTTGCAGGTGCTGTGGCTGAAGGCGGGCGATTTCAAGGGGGAGGGGAACGTCGTCCCGCTCGACTACGCGGGCCCCCTGAGCGACCTCCGCGGCGCCGAGCAGATCTACATCGACGACGGGAACATCTGCCTGAAGGTGGAGTCGGTCCGCGGCGACGCCGTCAGGACGCGGGTCGTGGCGGGCGGCATCCTGAAGGAGCACAAGGGCGTGAACGCGCCCGGGGCGCGCCTCTCGATCCCGGACGTGTCGGAGTCGGACCTTGAGAACATCCGGCTCGGCGTGCGCGAAGGCGTCGATATGATCGCGCAGTCGTTCGTCCGCTCCCCGCGCGCGATGAAGAGTATCCGCCGGGAGGTCGCCGGGCGCTTGCCGGGCTGCCTCCTCGTCGCCAAGATCGAGAACGAGGAGGGGATCCGCGCGCTCGACGGCATCGTCGAGGCCTCGGACGGCGTGATGGTCGCCCGCGGCGACCTCGGCGTGTCGGTCCCGGTCTGGAAGGTCCCGGTGCTCCAGAAGGAGATCATCGCGTCCTGCCGGGCGGCGGGGAAGTTCTCCATCACGGCCACGCAGATGCTCGAGTCGATGACGGAGAACCCGCGCCCGACGCGCGCGGAGGTCTCCGACATCGCCAACGCCATCCTCGACGGGAGCGACTACGTGATGCTCTCCGCCGAGACCGCCGCGGGGAGGCACCCGGTGGAGGCGGTGCGGATGATGGACCAGGTCATCCGCTTCACGGAGGCGTCCCGGTACTACGGGCCCGCGAGGAGAAGGGGGAGGGGATGCGGCGCGCGGCCCCGGCACCGATAGGCCTGACGAGCACGGTCCCCGTCGAGATCATCTACGCGGCGGGGCGGCGCCCCGTGGATCTCAACAACGTCCTCGTGACCTCCGCGGACCCGTCCGGGCACCTCGACGCCGCGGAGCGGGCCGGGATGCCGCGGACCACCTGCGCATGGACGAAGGGGATCTACGCGGTCGCCCGCGCGATGCGGCTGCGGGCGGTCGTCGGCGTCCTCGAGGGGGACTGCTCGAACACGCGCGCCATCGTCGAGCGGTGGCGGGAGGACGGGATCGAGGTGGTCCCGTTCGCCTACCCGCACGACAGGAGCGCGAAGAGACTTCGCGAGGAGCTCGCGCGCTTCGCCGCCGCCCTCGGCACGACGCCGGCGCGGGCCGAGGAACTGAAGCGGCGTCTCGACCGGATACGGGCGAAGGTGCGGCGCCTCGACGAACTGACCTGGCGCGATGGGACGGTGACGGGGGAGGAGAACCACGCCTGGCAGGTGTCGTGCAGCGATTTCGGCGGGGACCCGGACCGGTTCGAGCGGGCGATCGACAGGTTCCTGGCGGCGGCCGGGACAAGGAAGGCGGGGAGGCACGGCATCCGCGTCGGATACGTCGGCGTGCCCCCCATCGTCGATGGCCTCTACGGCGAACTGGAGCGGATCGGCTTCGAGGTGGTCTTCAACGAGGTGCAGCGGCAGTTCGCGATGCCGTACGCGACCCGCGACCTTCCCTCCCAGTACCTCGCGTACACCTACCCGTACGACATTCAGGCGCGCCTCCGGGACATAACGGCCGAGGTGCGGACGCGGCGCATTTCGGGTATCATCCACTATGTCCAGACCTTCTGCCATCGCGCGATCGAGGATCTTCTGATCCAGCGCGCGGTCGGCGTACCGGTCCTCGCGCTCGAGTGCGACCGCCCGGGCCGCCTGGACGAGCGGAACCGCATCCGCCTCGAGGCGTTCGGGGAGATGCTTTGCAGACGTTGTATGTAACATGTGCGGAGTAAGGGAGATATAGCGTTAGTCGCCCCGGGGGGAAATCGTATGAGAGAGCTGAAAGTCGCCGAGATCACGCGGGCGGTGAGGGGGCTCTGCATCGAGGCGAACATCGTCGCCGACGAGGACGTGCTCGCGGCGTTCAGGGAGCGCCTGAAGACGGAAACCTCCCCCGTAGGGAAGGAGGTGCTGAAGACCCTCCTCGAGAACGCGCGGATCGCCAAGGAGGAGCGCCTCCCGATCTGCCAGGACACGGGGATGGCGATCGTCTTCCTCGAAGTCGGACAGGAGGTCCGCCTCGTCGGCGGGGACCTCGAGATGGCGGTGCACGAGGGGGTGCGGCAGGGGTACAAGGACGGCTACCTCAGGAAGTCCGTCGTGAAGGACCCGGTCGAGCGGGGCAACACCGGCGACAACACGCCGGCGGTCATCCACACGCGCATCGTCCCCGGGGACAAGGTCAGGATCACCGTCGCGCCGAAGGGCTTCGGCAGCGAGAACATGAGCTTCGTGAAGATGTGCACCCCCACCGCCGGCTACGAGGGGATCAGGCAGTTCGTCGTGGAGTGCGTGAAGAAGGCCGGCGGGAACCCGTGCCCGCCGGTCGTCGTCGGCGTCGGCGTCGGCGGGACATTCGAGAAGGCGGCCCTGATGGCGAAGCAGGCGCTCACGAGGAAGCTCGGCGAAAAGAGCCCGAGGCCGGAGATCGCGAAGCTCGAGGGCGAGCTCCTCGAGGAGATCAACAGGACGGGGGTCGGCCCGCAGGGCCTCGGCGGCTCCACCACCGCCCTCGCCGTCCACGTCGACACCTACCCGACGCACATCGCCGGGATGCCGGTCGCGGTGAACATCTGCTGCCACGCCTACCGGCACGGGGTCGTGGAGCTGTGAGGGCGTATGGGAGTGACGGCGCGCGGGCGAAGAGGCAATCGATGCCGACACGAATATGGGGAGGATCATCATGGCGACAATCGAGATCACCACGCCGCTGACGGACGAGGTCGTGAAGGGGCTCAAGGCGGGGGACAGCGTGCTCATCACCGGGACGATCTACACGGCCCGCGACGCGGCGCACAAGCGCCTCACCGAGGCGGTCGCCAAGGGGGAGAAGCCCCCCGTCGAGCTGAAGGGGCAAATCTTCTACTACGCCGGCCCGTCGCCCGCCCCTCCGGGGAAGCCGATCGGGTCCGTCGGCCCCACGACGAGCTACCGGATGGACGCGTTTGCGCCGAAGACGATGGAGTTGGGCCTCAAGGGGATGATCGGGAAGGGGCCCCGCGCGAAGGAGGTCATCGACGCGATGAAGAAACACGGGGCAGTGTACTTCGCCGCCGTGGGCGGGGCGGGCGCCCTGCTGGCCAAGTGCGTCAAGGCGGCGAAGCCGGTCGCCTATCCGGACCTCGGCGCGGAGGCGATCACGGAGCTCACGGTGGAGCGGTTCCCCGCGATCGTGGCGACCGACTGCCGGGGGAACGATCTGTATAGCCGCACGGCTTAAAGGCGCGGCGGGAGCGGCGCATGGCGCCGATCATTCCGATCGCCTCTTTCTCATCACGACCATATCCTGGAAATTCAGGGCGCCGCGTTCTCTATAGTCGATGATCTCGAAATATCGGGAATACGCCTCACGCGTGTACCCCTGTTTCTGGAACACCCCCCGGTAGTATCCGGACGGCGCGACGCCGTCCAGACCGTGATCGACCATTCCGTCGTAGATCCCCCCCGCGAGCAACTCCTCCGCCTGACGCCCCGGAAGCGCGAATCCCGCCGCGAATTCACCGTGCACGGTGGCCAGCAATAACCCGCCGGGGGCAAGGATGCGCCGCAGCTCCTCCAGCCAGGCGTGCTGGACTTCCTTTGCCAGGTGCGTCAGCACCGAATAGGCAATGATAAGGTCGAAGGAGTCATCGGCGTACCCGGTGGGCGGATAGGGATCGACGGTCGAGAATATCCCCGGCGGGAGAAAATCCCGGCACCACGCAATGGAGTCGGAGTCGATGTCGCAGCCGTGTATGGAGGGGATCCCGGAGAAGCTCAAGAAGAACCTGGTGATCCGTCCGCACCCGCATCCCCACTCCAGCATCGTCCGTATGCCCCGGGCGTCAAGATGCGAGGAGGCGAGGTTCCAAAACTCCATGTAGGATTGCAAGCCGGAGATCATGAACATATCGCCCCAGATGCTTCCCTGGGACCTCTTGATGTTTTCGGCGGGCGGCAGCGGATAACAGGAATAGAGGCCCGGATAGTACCAGGCGACCATCTGGGCGGCTTCGTTCCCGCGGGACGAGCCCGTCACGCGGATCTCGGTGAATCCCCCCCCGTCCTGCTGGGGGAGGGGGACGGAGAAGTCGAACGCTGAACGGCGCGAGTGGGAGATGAACGGGAACGCGTCCTGGAGGCTCCCGCGTTCGGCCAGTTCCTCCTGCGCGACCTTCACCCGATTGATATACAGCGACGCCGTGTCAAGTTCCCTGTCGGGAAGGAGCATCCATCCGGAAGCCCTGAACAGATTCTTCTCGCAGGCGAGTTTTTCAAAATACCCCCGGGCTGTTTCGACCCTCCGCGGTAGTGCGCCCGACGCGTCGAGGGCGGCCTCGATCCTCTCGATCCTCCCCCGGAGCGCCATAGCGTCGGCGTCGGCGCGATGGCCCGCCGCGGCCAGGCTTGTCCGGAGCGCACTGAGCCGCTCGTCGACCGACGTATCCGTGGAGGAGATCCCGAGGACGTTCTTTATGAACGAGCGCACCCCTGCGGGGAGACATTTCGCGAGCACGGGGCGTGGGTTCATGCTACACTTTCTCCTCAGGAAAGGATACTGTATACGGTATCCGAACATCGGGCAACGATAATCTCCCGACCGGCGCAATAGGCCGGTTGCGGTGGGATGGCATTCACACCGCCCACCAGTTTCCTCCCTCTCGCGTGAGGAGGAAAACAGCGGCGCTGCCGTAGCATCACCGAGGCGTTGCCGGCCGGCAAGGATCCGGTCGGACAGATGAGGAGGTGCGCAATGTCGGTCGGATGGATCATCCTGCTGGTCGTTGCCGCGGTCGTGTTGTATGCGGTTCTCGGGTACAACCGTCTCGTACGCCTGCGGAACAGGATCGAGAACGCCTGGTCGCAGATCGACGTGCAGCTCAGGCGCCGCTACGACCTGATCCCCAACCTCGTCGAGACGGTGAAGGGGTACGCCAGCCACGAGAAGGAGGTCTTCCAGAAGGTGACCGAGGCCCGCGCGAAGGCGATCAACGCCTCCGGCGTGATGGCGCAGGGGCAGGCGGACAACGCCCTCACCGGCGCGCTGAAGTCCTTATTCGCCGTGGCGGAGAACTACCCCGATCTCAAGGCCAACCAAAACTTCCTAATGCTCCAGGAGGAGCTGTCGGGGACCGAGAGCAAGATCGCCTACTCCCGCCAGTTCTACAACGACACGGTGATGACCTACGACACCACGCGCGAGACGTTCCCCTCGAACATCATCGCGAACCTGTTCGGCTTCGGCGAGAGGGAGTATTTCCAGACGGGGGAGGAGGCGGCGCGGGAGCCGGTGAAGGTGAAGTTCTGAAGATAGCTTGCCGCATACTACAATAATGTACGAACAGATCGCCCGCAACAAGCGCAACTCGGTCGTCCTCTGCGTCCTCTTCGTCGCCTTCGTCGCCTTCCTCGGCTGGGTCTTCGGCCAGGTATCCGCGATGGGGAACGCGGGGGTCGTCATCGCCGTCGCCGTCGCGGTGGCGTGGACCTTCGGCTCCTACTACTGGAGCGACCGGATCGTCCTCGCGATGAGCGGCGCGAGGCCGCTTGTGAAAGAGGAGTTCCCGCACCTGTTCCACGCCGTCGAGGGGCTGGCGATCGCGGGGGGGCTCCCCGTCCCGCGGGTCTACGTGATCGAGGACAGCGCCCCGAACGCCTTCGCGACCGGGCGCGATCCGGCGCACGCGGTCGTCTGCGTGACCACGGGCCTCCTCCAGAAGATGAACCGGCTCGAGCTGGAAGGGGTCGTCGCCCACGAGCTCTCGCACATCAGGAACTACGACATCCTTCTCGGCTCCCTCGTGGTGGTGATGGTCGGGGTCGTCACGCTCCTGAGCGACTGGATATTCAGGAGTTTCTTCTGGGGCGGGCGCCGCCGCCGCGACAACCGCGGAGGGGGAGGGCAGGCGCAGGCGATCCTCTTGATCGTCGCGCTGCTCCTCGCGCTCCTCGCGCCGCTGGTCGCGCAGCTCGTCCGGCTGGCGATCTCGCGGCGGCGGGAGTTCCTCGCGGACGCGAGCGCGGCGATGCTCACGCGCTACCCGAAGGGGCTCGCCGACGCCCTCCGGAAGCTGGACGCGGACTCGGACCCGCTCGAGGCGGCGAACAAGGCCACCGCGCACATGTACATCGTCAATCCCCTGCGGGGGGACCGCGGGATGGTGAGCCGCCTCTTCTCGACGCACCCGCCCGTCGCGGAGAGGATACGGGCGCTGGAGGGGATATGAGCCGTACGCGGCGCGTCGGAACCGGAACACGATATGCTCCGCGTGGCGGGGCGGGGGGGATGCGATGCGGGGCGTGACGATCGAGCGGATACGGATGCACCGCGACGAGCGCGGCAAGGTGTTCGAGCCGCTCGGCCCGGAGACGCTCCAGTCGGGCCTGCTCCGCAACACGCACGTGGCGACGATGGCGCCCGGGGCCGTTCGCGGCTCCCATCGCCACCGGAGCGCGACCGAGACAGTCGTCTTCTCCGGCGAGATCCGGCTCGTCTTGCGGGACTTGGACGGCGCTTCCGAGGAGCATCTCTTCCACGACGGGGAGTGCATCCGGGTCACCATCCCCCCGGGCGTCGCGCACGCGTTCGTCAACGCGGGGACTACCGACGCCTTCATCGTCTGTTTCAGCGACCGGGTGGCGGGGACGGATCCGCAGGAGAAGGTGCAGCTCGTCTGAGCCAACAAGGGTCGAGGCGCGACCGGATGCGGTTCAGGCGTGCGTGCGGCCGCAACGACAGGCAGATTACCGTGAAGAATCCCCTGAGGATCGCGGAGCGGATGAAGATGATCGACGCCTCCGGCATCCGGAAGGCGTTCGATCTCGCCCACGCGATCGAGGACCCCGTCAACCTGAGCATCGGCCAGCCGGATTTCGACGTCCCCGAGGAGATCAGGGAGGCGGCCATCCGCGCCATCCGGGCGGGGCACAGCCGCTACACGCTCACGCAGGGGATCGACGCGCTCCGGCGCGAGATCCGCCGGCACCTCGAGGAGGAGAAGGGATACTCGCCCGAGGAGGTCATCGTCACCTCCGGCGCGGCGGGCGGCATTATGCTCTCCTTCCTCGCGCTTCTCAACCCGGGCGACCGGGTCGTCATCCCCGACCCGTACTTCGTCATCTACAAACACCTCTGCCGAGTCGTCGGGGCCGAGCCGGTCTACCTCGACACCTACCCGGACTTCGAAATCACCGGCGAGCGCCTCGAGCGCGCGATGGGGAAGGGGGCGGCGATGGTCATCATCAACAGCCCCTGCAACCCGACCGGCGCGGTCCCCCGCGGCGCGCGCCTGCGCGAGATCGCGGCGATCGCGGCACGGGCGGGGGCGTACATCCTCTCGGACGAGGTCTACGACTTCTTCTGCTACGACGGCCCGCACGAGAGCGTCGGCGCCTCCTCGAGGGACGCCCTGGTCGTCGGCGGCTACTCGAAGGCGTTCGGGATGCCGGGCTGGCGCCTAGGCTACGCGGCCGGGCCTAGGGAGATCCTGGCCGAGATGACCAAGCTGCAGCAGTACTCGTTCATCTGCGCCCCCGCGCCGCTGCAGCACGCCGTCCTCGACGCCTACCGGATCGATATGCGCCCGGTCCTCGACGCATACCGGCGGAAGCGCGATCTGCTCTGCGACGGGCTCGCGGAGAAGTTCCGCTTCGTCAGGCCCGAGGGCGCATTCTATCTCTTCCCCGAAGCGCCCGGGGGGAGCGGGGCCGAGTTCGTCAGGCGTGCGGTCGAAGAGAAGCTCATCCTCGTCCCCGGCTCCGTCTTCTCGGAGCGGGACACGCACTTCCGGATCTCCTTCGCCGCCCCCGACGACACCCTCCGACAGGGGGTGGAGATCCTCAACCGCCTCGCCTGAACGCGGTCCGCGGGGAGAGCCCCACACGAACGTCTCCGATCCGGGCCCGAAATCGCCCGAAACCGGCCTCCTGAACCGCGGGCCCGATACACCCCTCCGGCGCGCCCGCCGACCGGGCGAGGCGCTTTTGCGATTGACCGGCTCCGGCCCGTTGTGGTATCACTGTGACGGTTTCAGGCGAACGGTCCTCAGCGGCCGAGAGAGGAGTACCTATGGGAACCATCCTTTTCATCCTGGCGCGGTTGATAGGGAAGATCGACGCGCCGAACGATCTGCTGCTCCTCTGCTTCCTCATTTCGCTGGACAGCATCGCGCTTGCGAGCTTTCTGAAGAAGGAGTAGGTCCGCAGACGCATCGCCGTTGGAACATCGTGCACGCCATCGGCGTGACAAGGAGCGGCCGACCGCTCCCCTCCGCCGCGCAGTTCCCTTCTGAAACGCGCGCCGCGGCGAAAAGCGCCGCGGCGGACCTCGCGTATGTCGTCTGCGCCCGTAGCTCAATTGGATAGAGCGTTGGCCTCCGGAGCCAAAGGTTGGGCGTTCGAACCGCCCCGGGCGCGCCAGTACCACGGTGCAAGGTTGAAGGTGCAAGGTTGAAGGCAAAGGTATGTCCGTGAACCGGAAGGACGGGCGGAAAAACGACGAGCTTCGGCAGGTGCGGATCACGCCGGATTTCGTCAAGTACCCGCTCGGTTCGGTGCTGGTGGAGTTCGGGGACACGAAGATCCTCTGCGCCGCCTCGGCGGACAACGTGCAGCCCCGTTGGATGCGAGACCAGAAGAGGCCCGGCGGCTGGATCAGCTGCGAGTATTCGATGATGCCGTTCTCCTCCCCGGAGCGGATGGTGCGGGAGTCGACCCGCGGCAGGATCGGGGGGAGGACGCACGAGATCCAGCGGATGATCGGACGGGCGTTGCGGGCGGTGGTGGATTTGGAGAGCATCGGCCCCCGCACCATCTGGATCGACTGCGAGGTGCTCCAGGCGGACGGCGGGACGCGGACCGCCTCCGTGACCGGCAGCTTCGTCGCCCTCCGGCTGGCCCTGCGGAGGATGGCGGCGGAGGGGCTCCTGGAACGAAACCCGCTGCGCGAGGCGCTTGCTGCGGTGAGCGTCGGCAAGGTGGACGGGGAGATACTGCTCGACCTCGACTACGAGGAGGATTGCCGCGCCCAGGTCGACATGAACCTCGTCGTCACGGAGAGCGGGCGGTTCATCGAGATCCAGGGCACGGCGGAGACGGAGCCGTTCACGGCGGAGGAGATGGCGTCGTTGACGGCGATGGCGCGGTCCGGCATCGCCGCGCTCATCGAAACCCAGAAGCGCGCGCTCGAGGGGCGTTCGTGAACGAGATCGTGCTCGCGACGAACAACCGGGACAAGGTCCGCGAGTTCAAGGAGATGCTCCGGCGTTCCGGGCTCGGACTCGAGGCGCGCTGCCTCGCCGACTTCCCCGGCTCTGCGGCGGTCCCCGAGGACGGTGAGACGTTCGCCGAGAACGCCGCGAAGAAGGCCCTCGCCGCCGCGCAGGCGACGGGGAAACTCGCCCTCGGCGACGATTCCGGCATCGAGGTGGACGCGCTCGCGGGCCGTCCGGGGGTCCGCTCCGCCAGGTTCGCGGGGGAGAACGCCACCGACGAGGACAACAACGAGAAGCTCCTCGCCCTGCTGCGCGACGTCCCCGAGCGCAGGCGCCAGGCGCGTTTCGTCTGCTGCATCGCCATCGCCGATCCGGAGAAGGTGCTCGACGTCGCGGAGGGGAGCTGCGCGGGGAGCATCGTGATGAAGCGCCGGGGGAGCGGCGGATTCGGCTACGACCCGCTCTTCCAGCCGCTGGAGTACCACAAGACCTTCGCCGAGCTCCCTTCGGGCGTCAAGAACAGGATAAGCCACCGCGCCCGGGCGCTCGAGAAGGCGCTGATGATGCTCGAGAAGCATCTGTACAAGACGGAGCGCGATCGGGCGGGATCCGGCGGTTGAACCGTCCCTCTCCGCCCTCCCGTGCCCCGGACGCCTTTCCCGGGCGCGGGCCCGGTCGAAACGGGGCGGACCGGTCTTCGACGGAAGGAGCTCCGGTGCGAACCGACGACCTGACGTTGCTCGCCCTGCGGCTGCGGGAGCCGGTCGAGCAGGCGATGCGGATCCGCTCCGCGACCCTCAGCAGGCGCGGGATGGTGTTTCGCGGCGCGCTCCTCATGGCGCCGGGGGATGCCGTCGCCTTTCTCAGGGAGCGTCTCGGCGCGATCGGATTCGTCCCCCTGCTCTCGCGGCGCGGGGAGGAGTGCGAAATCCGCCTGGCCCGCGACGTTGCCCCGCCCCGCGCGAATCCGCTGGTCAATCTTCTGCTGTTCGCCCTCACCGTCTACTCGACGCTTCTCGTCGGCGCGGCGAACGCGGGCGTCGACATCGTTGCGCACCCCGGGCGCCTCGCGGCCGGGATCCCCTTCTCCGCGAGTTTGCTCGCCATCCTCATCGTGCACGAGTTCGGGCACTTTTTCATGGCCGCGTACCACGGCGTTCGCGCGACGCTCCCGTATTTCATCCCCGCCCCGACCGCGATCGGGACGCTCGGGGCGCTGATCAAGACGCAGTCGTTCATCCCCGGCAGGAAGGCCCTGCTCGACATCGGGGTCGCGGGGCCGATCTGCGGCTTCATCGTCGCCCTGGTCGCGCTCGGCGTCGGCCTGGCGCGCTCGGAGGTGGTCGAGATCGCCCCGCTCCTCAGGGCGGGGAGGGTGGACTACTTCGGCGACTCGCTGGCCGTCTGGGTGATGACCCTTCTCGTCAAGGGGGGGATCGCCGAAGGACGGGACGTGGTCCTGCATCCTGTCGCGTTCGCCGGGTGGGTGGGGCTGCTCGTGACCGCGTTCAACCTGATGCCGGTCGGGCAGCTCGACGGGGGGCATATCGCCTACGCGGTCGCGGGGCGCGGCCACTCGTTCATCGCCCGCGTCGCGCTCGCGGCCCTCCTCGCCCTCGGCTTCCTCTGGCGTCCCTGGTGGATATGGGTGCTCCTCATACTGGCCCTCGGCCCCGGCCACTCCCCGCCGCTGGACGACGTGACGCCGATCGGCCGCGGGAGGACCTGGATCGCCTTTGCGGCGGCCCTGATTCTCGTGCTATGCTTCGTGCCCGTGCCGATCTCGGCGCGCGGGTGAGATGCCGGATGCGCGAAACGAGGCGGCGGAAGGAAGAGAGACGGTGCCTGCGACACAATTGGACGGGAGCGACGAGCGCTTTCTCGACAAGCTGTGCGCCGGGATGAAACCGGCCGAGAGGGCGCGGTGGACGCGGCGCCTCGAAGCGGTCGTCGCGATGCCCAAGGCCGAGCTGCACTGCCACCTCGCCGGATCGATGCGCCCCGGCACGCTCAGGGACCTCGCCAGGACCGTTCCGGCCCTCGACTGGAGCTTCTGCGACTCAGGGTACGGCTACTCGGTGAGGAGGCGGATCGCGGAAGGGGACCCGGCGGAGGTCACGCGGCTGCTCGAGTACCGCAAGACCGGCGGCAGCCTCTCCGACTACATGCTCGCCTACTCGCTGCCCAAGACCGTGCTCGCCACCGAGGAGGCGCTCGAACGGGTGACCTGCGAGGTGTGCGAGGACGCCTTCCGCGAGCGGATACGCTACCTCGAGATCCGGTGCAACCCCCGGATGCTCACCGGGGCGATCAAGATCAAGCCGTATCTCAAGGCGCTCGGGCGCGGGCTCGACCGCGCCCGTGACCGCCATCCCGACCTCGAGGCCGTCCTCCTCATCTCCCTGGTGAAGGACTACAGCGCGGAGGTGGTGGAGGAGATCGTGTCGGAGATGCTCGACGCGGCCTCGAGCCCCTCCCTTCGGGGGAAGATCGGCGGGGTGGACAGCGCGGGAAACGAGATAGGCTTCTGCATCGCCCGGCACGCCAAGGCGTTTGCGATGGCGCACAGTGCGGGGCTGGCGGTCGTCTGCCATGCGGGGGAGGCGTTCGCCGCGCTCGAGGACGGGGTCGCGATGATCGAGGACGCCGTGGAGATCCTGAAGGCGAAGAGGATCGGGCACGGCCTCGCCGCGGGGCTGGATGCGCGCCGCCTGGGCGGTACGGTCGATCTCAACGGCCGGCGCTACACCGAGGCGCGCCTGGAGCGGCTGGCCGCCCGGCAGCGCGCCCTGCGCGCGAAACTGCGGAATGACGACGTCCTCGTGGAGGTGTGCCCCTCGAGCAATCTGCACACGGGCAACGTCGCCACCCTCGAAGAGCACCCGCTACGCCGTTTCCTCGCCGACGGCGTCCCCGTGGCCATCTGCACCGACAACCGCTGGATCTCCCACACGAAGCTGAGCTGGGAGATCGTCCGGATGGCGCGCGCCCTGGCGCTCGACGAGTCGGCGATCCGGCGGGTCGTCTCGTCCCCGTTCCGGTACCGCCTCCCCGATCTCGCCCGTCCATGACGCGAGGGTGGCGAAACGGAGGCGGCGCCCCCCCTCACCGGTAGAGATAGAGATCCTTCTCCTTGTACTCCCTGATCTTGAGCCGCGGGTACGCGTACACCCCGTCGTCGCCTATGGTGCCGCGCAGTTCGATCGGGATCTTGCCCCCGGCGTAGCCGCCCTTCTCCCGGAGGCCGCTGCGGTACTTCGCCTCCTCCGCGAACGCCATCAGCCGGCGGTAGGTGGCGTAGTCGAGGTCGATCGTCTCCTCGCGCTCCCCCTTCCCGTCGAGGTGGATGAGGGTGATCGTGCCGCGCTGCGTCGAGACGATCCCTTTCGGGGAGAGCTCGCCGTTGTCCGGGTCGCCGTCGAGCAGGTGCGGCCCCAGATGCAGCGCGGTCATCGAGAAGACGATCGGATCCTCGCTGAGGGTCTGTTTGTCGAGGGAGAAGACCGGCTCCCGGGACTTCTCGAGGACGGCGAGACGCTCGAGCGCCTTGGGCGCCGCCGCGGTCCCCGGATAGTCGTCGAGGACGGTCTCGTAGCAGCGGATCTTCTCCTCGGCGCTGTCCGTCGCCTCCGCGAACTCGAGGTACTGCGCGGCCGCCTTCTCCCGCAGCTTCACGAGCCGCCCCTCGGAGAGCTTGCCGCTTCTCTCGTAGTGGTATACGGCCTTGGCCAGGTTCTGCCGGCGTGCGTAGGCGCGGCCGAGCTTCAGATGGACGTCGGGGGCCTCCGGGGAGTCCGGATAGCGGCGCAGGAAGGCGACCCCGCGGTCGATGATCTCCCCCTCGGAGACAGGGGTGCGCAGGACCGAGCTCGCGCCGCGGATGCCGAGAGCGAGGAGGTTGAACGTCCCCATGCTCCCGAGCGCCTGGAGACCCTGGGTGATGAAGCGGGAGGTGCCGAGGATGACGTTCGACTTCACGAACCCGTCCCCCAGCGCGATGTATTTCGCGGTCTCCTTATGGTGCTGCATCCGCGAGCGCTCGAACGCCCGCTGCGGGTTGTACCCCTCGTCGGCGAGGAACGCCGCGGCGCGCCTTCCGATATGGGTCTGTTCGTCGCGTTCCGCGAGCTCCCGCATCAGGGAGATCGCCCTGTCGTGCGCCCCCTTCATGTCGTGGGCGACGGCGATCGCGTAGCGGGCGGAGGGGGCGTAGGGGCTCTGCGGGTGGCGCGCGAGGAACTCCTCCGCCTCGAAGATCAGCGTCTCCGGGACGCCGTCGGCGGCGGCGTAGAGGACGCGTGCGTAGGCGCGCTCGTCCTCCCCGGGCGGAAATGCGCCCGCCTTGTCGGCGGGCTCGAGGGTTCCGCGCTTGAGCGCGTTCAGTTCCGCCTCGAGTTCCCGGGCGCGGGCGAGCCCCTTCGCCGCCGCGTCGTCGCCGGGCGCGTAGGCGAGCGCGTTCTTGAAATGCTGCTGCGACTGCCAGTAGTTCCCTTTCGCCAGCTCCTCCTGGGCGAGGGCGAGCTCGCGGGAGCGGGCCGTCTCGAGGCGCTTGCGGTCGAGGCGGGTCACGCGCCGCCGCAGGAGTTCCGCCTTGTCGCTGTCGGGGTACTTGTCGAGAAACCGCCGGTAGAGGACGAGGGCCTTCTTCTCCTCGACGCTGAGTTCGGTGAGCTTCCCCGCGTTGAGGGCCGTCGCCATCCCGGCGTCGATCATCGCCGGGAAGTAGCCGACCGCGAGGAGGCTCAGGGGGCGCACGAAGGTGTTGAAGATGAAGGCGAACCGGTTGTACCGGTCGGCGCGCAGTAGGGCGTCCGCGCTGCGCGCCTCGTCGCCGAGGCGGTGCTCGATCCGCCCGCGGAGATCCGCGTCCGGCGTCTCCCCGAGGAGACTGCGCTGGGCCCTGACGAACTCGTCGGGATCGGCGATGGTGCTCATCGAGAGGTCCAGCACGTTGTCGCTCAGGCCCGTGGTGGGGGCGTTTCGCGCATCGAGGAAGTCGTCCATCCCCTTGAAGAAGAGGTACTCCTTCTCGAGCGCATCGGCGTCGCCGAGGTAGGCGAAGGCGATCGCGCGTTCGACGTGCCGCTCGATGCCGGAGGAGGAGTCGGTCCCCGCCGCGGCGGCGGGCTCCCCCTCCGCCCGAGCCGCGCCGGAGAGCGCCGAGAGGAGCGCAAGGACGCCGATCGCCCGTTTCATTCGCTCTCGCCCTGGATCCTCGCCACGTAGGCGTTGAACGACTGGAGCTTGCCGAGGGCCTGCACCTTCTCCTCGGCGCCGTCCTTCTGCGCCACGAGGCTGTAGAGGCGTATGGCCGCGTCGGCGGATTTGTTGAAGGCCGACATGTCGAAGTCGAGGCTGCGCGGGTCCTTCTCCTGCGCGTACCGTTTGGCGAGCAGGGCGCAGAAGTCGGCCCAGTTGAGGTAATGGATGTTGATATTCTTGCTCGCGGCGTGCTTCACGGTGAGCTGGCGGTGCAGGGTGAGCGCGCTCTCGGCCCCGTTGCGGACGATGAGGTAGTTCTGGGCGACGAACTCGGCGAGGTGCTGCTCGGCCTTCTCCTCCTCCTCGAGGGCGAGCCATTCGTACGGGGTGCCCCGGACCTCCTCGATGAGCCGCCGCCACCGGTCGAGCCTGAACTCCATCTCGGTCAAATAGTCGCCGACGTTGTTCTTCTCTATCCGGTAGCCGGCAAGATCGTTGAATTTGGCCAGGACCGGCAGCTTCGCCTGCGCGCGCTCCCTGAGCGGGGAGTCGCTTTCGGCGACCTGTCTGAACGCGCCGAGGGCGCCATCGTAGTCGTGGAGCCGTTCCATGCAGAGGCCCTTCAGGAACGCCACGGTGTCGGGCATCCGCCGGGGGTAGACCTTCTCGAAGTTCATCAAGCGGATGAGGCTCGCCTTGTGCAGGTTCTGTCCGCTCGGGTCGCGGGGCGCGGCGAAACGGTAGGTGTTGTCGTGCGCGTGCCGCTGGATGTCGCTCGCGATCTCGAGGAGGTTCTCGTACGGTTCGTAGCGGCCATCGGCGACCGGCCGGCGGTCGCGCGCGCATCCCGGCAGCGCCGCCGCCACGAGGGCGGCGAGGAGGCACGCGGCCGTCCCCCGCCGCGGATGCGGCGGGGATCGAAGGGGGACCGCGGGGGCGATGCGGGGAACGGCCATTTTCAGTGCACCCATTGTAGCGCATCGCCGGGGGGGGCGGCAAGGCCGCCTCGCGTCCGGCCGCGAACCTCTTTCCCTGGCGCCGTTTCCGCGGAATCGGCTATACTGAACGGACAGGCGCCCCGCGGCGGCCGCGGCCGACGACGGCGCGAAGGGGGCGGCGGGGGGGAGGAGGGGACGATGAAGACCGGCGAGGGGCGCGTGCTGGTCGTGGACGACGACAAGGCCCTGCGCGACATCCTGTCCCGCGCCCTCGCGAGCCACGGCCGGCGGGTGCGCTGCGCCGCGGGGGGGGAGGAAGCCCGCCGCGAGATGCGGGAACCGTTCGACGTCGTCCTTGTGGACCTGGTCCTCCCCGGCGAGAGCGGCATCGACCTCCTGCACTGGATCAGGAGGACGTCCCCGTCCACGGAGGTCATCGTCATCACGGGGCACGCGACGGTCGAGACGGCGATCCGGGCGATCGAGTACGGGGCGTTCGACTACATCCAGAAGCCGTTCGACCTCAGGGAGATATCCCATACCGTCTCGCGCGCCGCGGAGAAGAACAGGCTCCGGGCCGAGAACGAACGGCTCATCGCCGAGCTCAAGGAGTCAAGGGGGCGCCTCGAGGAGTCCGCCCGCGGGCTCGAGGAGACGGTGCGCCGGCGGACGGCCGATCTGGGGGCCGCGCGCGAGGAGACCGAGAAGAAGGCCCGGCAGCTCGCCATCATCAATGAGATCTCCAACGCCCTGACATCGAGCCTCGAACTGGAGGAGGTCCTCCGGATCGTGGTGCGCGAGATCAAGAAGCTGATCCAGTTCGACCGTTTGAGCATCGCGATGCTCAACGAAACCCGCACGCACAGCCGGGTATACTTCATGGAGCCGCCGATGGAGGGGATGCAGGGGGCCGTCTTCCCCCTGGACGGCACCGGGATCAGGTGGGTCGCGGGAGAGAAGCGGCCGCTCATCCGGGGGCGTCTCCAGGGGGAGGCATCCTTCGCCGAGGACGAGTTCATCCAAACGACCGGGATGCGGTCGGGGATCGTCGTGCCCCTTCTGTACCGGGGCGAGGTGACCGGGACGCTGAACCTGGGGAGCGCCGCGGAGGCCGCCTATGCGCGGGGCCACGAGGAGATACTGCAGCAGATCGGCGGGCAGATCGCCATCGCGCTCGAGAACGCCCGCCTCTACCGGGAGCTGAAGCGGTACAGCGACACGCTGGAGCAGAGGGTCGACGAGCGGACCGCGGCGCTCCGGAGGAACCTGAAGGAGCTCGAGGAGGCGCAGCGGAACCTCGTCCAGTCGGAGAAGCTCGCCGCCACCTCCAAGCTCGTCGCCGGGGTGGCGCACGAGATCAGGAATCCGCTCAACTCGATGTCGTTCGCCACGGCGAACATCCAGAGGGCCCTCACCCTCGGAGAGATCTCCCGCGTCCGCGAACTGTGCGGCGAGAGCATCGGCATCCTCAGGTCGGATATCGCCCGCCTGAAGGATATGGTCGACAAGTTCATGGCGTTCACCAAGCCGGCGGCCATTACCCTCGAGGAGACCGACCTGAACGAACTCGCCGCCAACGTGGTGCGCGGGGTGCGGGAGATGTTCGCGGAGGCGGGGATCGAGCTCCGGGAGGGGTACGGGGACGGCATGCCGCGGTTGAGGGTGGAGCGGGACGCGTTCCACCATACGATCCTCAATCTGCTTCTGAACGCCCGCGACGCGACGCCGCGGGGGGGGCACGTCGCCGTGCGGACCCGGTCTGACAAGGATCGCGTGGTCGTCGAGGTCGAGGACGACGGCTGCGGCATCCCCGCCGAGATCAGGGACAAGATCTTCGACATCTTTTTCACCACGAAGGCGGAGGGGGCGGGGCTGGGGCTCTCGCAGGTGTACCGCACCGTCGAGAGCCACAGGGGGACGATCGCGCTGGCAGGCGGGGCCGGGAGCGGGACCGTCTTCACGATCTCGCTCCCGCGGGACTAGAACCGATGGAACCGGTGCCGATACTGCTGCTCGACGACGACGCCAACACCCGCAAGGGGTTGTCCACCTTCCTCTCGATGCAGGGCCTTTCCGTGAGAGTCGCGACGCGCCCCTCGGAGGCGTTCGCCGCGCTCGAGGAGGGGGGGGCGGGCATCCTGCTCACGGATGTGCGGATGCCGGAGATGGACGGTATCTCCCTCGCGCGGGAGGTCAAGAAACGGTTCCCCGACGTGATGGTGCTGGTGATGACCGCCTACGGCAACGTCAAGGACGCCGTCGTGGCGATGCGGGAGGGGGCGTTCGACTATTTGACGAAGCCGCTGGACGAGGAGGAACTGCTCCTCTCCCTCCGCAAAGCCTCCGACTACGTCTCCCTGCGCAGCGAGGTCCGCACCCTCCGGAGGAGCCTCGGCGCGTCCTCCCCGTACGAGGGCCTCGTCGGCGGCAGCGAGGCGATGGGGGAGGTCTATCGCTTCATCGCGAACGCCGCGGCGGCGGAGTCGAGCGTGCTCATCAACGGGGAGACCGGGAGCGGGAAGGAGATCGTCGCCCGCGCCATCCACTTCAACAGTTCGAGGAAGGACCGGCCGCTGGTAGCCGTGAGCTGCGGGGCGCTTCCGGAGGCGCTGATCGAGAGCGAGCTCTTCGGCCACCTGAAGGGCGCGTTCACGGGGGCCGTCGCCGACAGGGCGGGCAAGATCCGATCCGCCGACGGCGGGACCCTGTTCCTCGACGAGATCGCGACGCTGAGTCTCTCCTCCCAGGTCAAGCTCCTCCGCGTCATCGAGGAGCGGAGCTTCGAGCCGCTGGGGAGCGACCGCGCCATCGAGGTGGATATCCGCCTCATCGCCGCCACAAACGAGGATCTGGCGCGGGCGGTGGAGGAGGGGCGGTTCAGGAAGGATCTGTTCTATCGGCTTAACGTGCTGCATATCGAGCTGCCGCCGCTGCGTACGCACAAGGAGGATATCCCGCCGCTGGTACGGCACCTCCTCGGCCGGCTCGGCAGGGGCGGGGCGCGCGTCTCCTCCGGGGCGATGAGCCTCCTCCTCCGACACGACTGGCCGGGCAACGTCCGGGAGCTTGAGAACGTGCTGGAGAGCGCCCTGGCGTCCGTGGAGGGCGATCTCCTCGCGGCGGAGCACCTTCCCCCCGTTCTGGGCGCCCCCGAGGAGCCGCGGCCGATGCGCCTGAGCGACAAGGTGGCGTACTTCGAGAAGCAGATCATGGTGGAGAAGCTCAAGGAACTGCACGGCAACGCGGCGCGGGCGGCGCGGGAACTGGGCTGCCCCCTGCGGACATTCAGAAGGAAGCTCGCGCACCATTCCCTCGAACCCTCCTCGTTCAAACTAAGCCGCCCCTCGCCGTAGCGCTTCCCCGCCGCATCCTCCAGGTATCCGCACACTCTATCGATCCTGTGCCACACGCACCCTCGGTGTTCCATTGTTCCCCCGAACAGTGCCAGACTGGCACTGTTCTTTTTCTCCAAGCAACCCGAAAGGGCCGAATATGGCACTGTTTTAAGGGGCGCAAATAATCCAAGTTATAACACTTTGCGATACAATGAATAGCAACTACGGTCTATGCGATGGAGTGGCATCGTTCTTGCTGAATCCAGTCACATGCGCGCCATATGCGAAATGAGTGACACTGCAGTGAGTTCGAACAAACAGAGGATTTTGGTGGTCGACGATTCCAGGAACATCCGGCGGTCTTTCTGCCGGATGCTCGAATTCTCGGGGTACGACGCCGTCGAGGCATCCAGCGGCATGGATGCGATCCGGTGCGTGGAGCGCGGCGGCGTGGCGCTCGTCCTCATGGACGTGGTGATGCCCGGAATGACCGGCATAGAGGCGGCGAGAACCATCTCGTCGAAGCCCATCGTGCCTCCGGTGATACTCATGAGCGGCTACCTCAACGCGCAACGGCGTGCGGAGATCCCGCGCGTGGCGCGTGCGGTGCTGGGCAAGCCGATAGACGAGGAAACGCTTCTCGACGCGGTGGGCAGGGAGCTTGCGCGCGGCCCGGCGAATTCAAACTGCGAGGCGGCGCGATGATGAAGCGGGCCCTCCGGATCGGATGCGGCGCCCTCGCCGCGGCGTGCGGACTGTTCGCGGCGGATGCCTCCGCGCAGTCCTACGAGCTTCGCCCGATCGCCGACGCCTTCAGCCAATGGACGCGCAGCACGGGCGCCCACAACTACGACTGCGTGGACGAGGAAGGCGCGCATGACGGCGAAGGAAGCTACGTCTTCGGCAAGACGCCATACATCACGGACTCCTACGAGCTCGAAAACCTCCCTGCGGGGGTGACCGGGATCGAGAAGGTCCGGCTCTACGTGGTGGCCAGGAAGACCCATCCCGCCCATACCCAGCTCGAGCTAGGCATACGATCAGGCAAAACGGAGAGCTGGAGATCCGGGCAGGTCCTCGCCACATCCTATGCGACATACGGAGGGGAGGGGGCGGAATGGACGGTTGACCCGGCCACACAGGCGCCCTGGACGGTCGAGGGGGTCAACGCGCTCAAGGCATCCATCAAGCACAGCAAATGGAACACCGGCCATAGGCAGATCAACGTCACGCAGGTCTATATCGTCGCGATCGGTGGATCGATCCAACCGACGGCAACGCCGACGGAAACACCCGAGCCCACGGCGACGCCGACGAAGACGCCGGAGCCCACGGCAACGCCGACGGATACGCCGGAGCCTACGGCGACGCCGACGGAGACGCCTGAACCCACGGCGACGCCAACAGATACGCCCGAGCCCACGGCAACGCCGACGGATACGCCGGAGCCCACGGCGACACCGACGGATACGCCCGAACCCACGGCGACGCCGACGAAGACGCCGGAACCCACGGCAACGCCGACGGATACG
This sequence comes from Chlamydiota bacterium, assembly GCA_012729785.1. Taxonomy (NCBI): domain Bacteria; kingdom Pseudomonadati; phylum Chlamydiota; species Chlamydiota bacterium. The sequence continues at coordinate 24,802 of JAAYCL010000023.1, forward strand.
CCGGAGCCTACGGCGACGCCGACGGAGACGCCCGAGCCCACGGCGACGCCAACAGATACGCCCGAGCCCACGGCAACGCCGACGGATACGCCCGAGCCCACGGCAACGCCGACGGATACACCCGAGCCCACGGCGACACCGACGGAAACGCCTGAACCCACGGCGACGCCGACGGATACGCCGGTGCCCACTGCGACGCCGACGGAGACGCCTGAGCCTACGGCAACGCCGACGGATACGCCCGAGCCCACGGCAACGCCGACGGATACACCCGAGCCCACGGCGACACCGACGGAGACGCCTGAACCCACGGCGACGCCGACGGATACGCCGGTGCCCACTGCGACGCCGACGGAGACGCCTGAGCCCACGGCAACGCCGACGGATACGCCCGAGCCCACGGCAACGCCGACGGATACACCCGAGCCCACGGCGACACCGACGGAAACGCCTGAACCCACGGCGACGCCAACAGATACGCCCGAGCCCACGGCAACGCCGACGGATACACCCGAGCCCACGGCGACACCGACGGAGACGCCTGAGCCCACGGCAACGCCGACGGATACACCCGAGCCCACGGCGACACCGACGGATACGCCGGTGCCCACTGCAACGCCGACGGAGACGCCCGAGCCCACGGCAACGCCGACGGATACACCCGAGCCCACGGCGACACCGACGGATACGCCGGTGCCCACGGCGACGCCGACGGATACGCCTGAGCCCACGGCGACACCGACGGAGACACCCGAACCCACGGCGACGCCGACGGAGACGCCCGAGCCCACGGCGACGCCGACAGATACGCCGGTGCCCACCGCGACACCGACGGAGACACCCGAGCCCACGGCAACGCCGACGGATACGCCGGAGCCCACGGCGACGCCGACGGATACACCCGAACCCACGGCAACGCCGACGGAGACGCCGGTGCCCACCGCGACACCAACGGAGACACCCGAACCCACGGCAACGCCGACGGAGACGCCTGAGCCCACGGCGACACCGACGGAGACACCCGAACCCACGGCGACACCGACGGAGACGCCCGAACCCACGGCGACACCGCTTGTAGGCGATCTGTACGAGCTGCCTTTCGAGGTTGGATCGGACTTCAGCGGGGGCGGCACCACGTGCGGCTTCAACGACAACTATACACGGTACGGCGACAGCAAGATCGTCGAGTCCGGTCCCGATGTCGTCTATTCGTTCACCCGCCAGTCCGCCGGGCCGATGCACATCGCCCTTACGGGTCTTGCGACGGACCTCGATCTGTTCCTCTGCAACGGCCCCTCGGCGGCATACGCTGTCGCCGCCAGCGTCAATCCCGGATCGGCCGACGAATCGATCGACGTCGAGGCCGAAGCGGGGACCTACTACCTGGTGATAGACGGATACGACGGCGTTTGCGGAGGGTACCAACTGGCCATATCGAATCCCATTGTCAACGATACCTTCGAAATGCCGATGGCAATCGAGCCGAATTACGGCGGCAGCGGCACCACCTGCGGCCTGAACAACGACTACGAGTCGTATCCCTGCCTCCAGAAGGTGCTCGAAACCGGGACGGACGCCGTCTACATGTTCACCACGGCCTTCGCCGGGAGGATCACGGTGAGGATCTCCAACCTCTCCGCCGACCTCGACCTGTTCCTCTTCGACGGCCCGAGCCCCGACTCGTGCGTCGCGGCCGGCGCGTTCGGGGGAACACACGATGAGGAGATCGTGTACGACGGCCCGGCGGGAACCTACTACGTCGTGGTCGACGGCTTCGATGGCGCGTGCGGAACCTTCGATCTCTCCGTGATCTCGACGGAATCGCCGACGCCGACACCGACCTCCATGCCGACGGTTGTGCCTCCCACCGCGACGCCGACCGCGACGCCGACCATCACCCCGGTGCCGCCCACCGCGACGCCGACGCCGACGCTGCCCAACATCGGCTATTCCCTGAAGGTCAACTTCCAGCCGGAATGGCACCTGATTCCCGAGGGGTTCGTGGAAGACAACGGCTATACGTTCGACCTGCAGCCCGCTCCCCCTCCCTCGCTCGGCTACCTGGAGTACGGCTGGACGTACTGAACCCCGCCGGGGTGCAGCCGTCGCCCGGGCACCGCGTTCCACCGGCTGTCAACCCGCGGTGACACTGTTGCCTCCGGTTGACAGTCCGTGCGCCCGAATCCGTTATGTCCCGCCCCCCCAATTCGTAACATCTTCATCCTTAGAGCGTTGCGCAACCCGGGAAGTTAAGGTCCGTGCGCACCTCGGCATGCTCCTTGCAACCATCTGGGCCGGAGAGGCGCGATGCACAACCCGGCGTTTTGGCTTGCATGCGCGTTCGCGGGGGGGATCTTCGTGTGCGCCCAATTCCCGTTCCGCCCCGCGATCCCCGCCGCCGCATGCGCCTTCGCCGCAGCCGCGGCCGGTGTCCGGATCAGGAACGACAGGGCGGCGACGGCGGCGACGTTCGCCGCCGTCTTCTTCGCCGGGGTGTGCGCATACGCCCTGAAGGAACGGTGCCTGGACGCGTGCGACCTGAACGCGTTGTTGGGGGGAAGATCCGCATTCCTCTCGCTCCGCGGCACGGTGAGACGCGCGCCGGTGTGGGAAAGGAGGCCCGACGAGAGAGGGGAGGCGCACTGGAGGGGCACGGGAGAGGTGTGCGTCTCGGCCGTGGAGACGGCGCGCGGCTGGACCGGCCTGTCGGGGATCGTGCGCGCGGCGTGGAGGTCCGGCGAGCCGATCGCGCTCGGGTGCGGCGACCGGGTGACGCTGCACGGCGTCCTGCGCCCGATCGACGGGGCCTCGAATCCCGGGCAGTTCGACGCGCGGACGTTCTGGCGAAGAAGGGGGATCGGGTATATCCTCTCCGTCTCCCCCGGCGGCACGAGGATAACGGATCGGGCCGGCCGGCGCCGGATCGCGGGGCTGCTCGACGCGCTGAGAAGAGAGCTCAGCAGGAGACTCGCCGCGGGGATGCCTCCGGGGGCCCCCGCGCGCGTCGTCCAGGCGATGCTCCTGGGCGTCAGGGAGGGGCTCGGCGACGAGATCTCCAGGCCGTTCGGACGGACCAACACGATGCACATCCTCGCGATATCCGGCCTGCACGTCGGCTTCTTCTACCTTTCGGTGCGCGCGGCGCTGGACGTGTTGCGCGTGCCGCGGCATCTCTCGTCGGCTGTCGCGATACCGCTGATCGCGCTTTACGCGGTCGTCACGGGGGGCGCGGTCCCCGTGCTGCGCGCCTCGGTGATGTTCATCGCCCTGCTCATCGCCCCGTTTCTGCGGAGGCAGCGGGACCCGGTCAACGCCCTCGGCGTCGCGGGGATCGTCATCCTCGCCGCCAACCCGCTCCAGCTTTTCGACACCGGATTCCGGCTCTCCTTCGCCGCCGTCCTCTCCATCCTCGTCTTCTCCGGCCCCCTGGCTGCGTTCTTCCACCGCCTCTGGCCCTGTCGGCCGCTCCAGGGCCAGCTCCTGGTGAGCCGCGGGGAGCGGGTGCGATGGTGGACGGGGAGGCAGGCGATCTCGCTGCTGGCGGCGTCGCTGGCCACATGGATCGGCCTCGCCCCCCTTTTCGCGGCGTCGTTCCACATCGTGACCGCGCTCGGCCTTCTCGGCAATCTGCTCGTCATCCCCGCGGGGCTCGCGGTCGTCTGCCTGGGGTTCGCGGGGCTTCTCGCCACCTGCATCTCGACGGCGCTCGCCGGTCTCCTGCACCGGCTCGCCTGGTGCGTCGCGTGGGCGATGCTCGGCGGGGTGGACGCGATCTCGCGTCTGCCGTGGGCCTGGCGGCACGTGCGCTCGCCGGGACCGCTCCTCCTGTGCGCCTACTACGGGACGGCCGTCGCGGGCCTGCTCGTCTTGAAAGGATCCGCGCGCGGGAGGTGGAAGGCGCTCCTCCTCTCGGCGATGACGCTGTTCCCCCTCCTTCCCCCGGCGCTGGGGCGTGTCCCTCCCGAGCTCCGGATCACCTTTCTCGACGTGGGGCAGGGGGACGCGATCTGCATCGAGTTTCCGCGAGGGGAGACCCTTCTCGTGGACGCGGGACCCGGGGCGGGGGGGTCGGCGGGGAGAAGGGTCGTCGCGCCATTCCTGAAATCGCGGGGCCGGTCACGGGTCGATACGGCGCTTTTGACGCACGCCCATGACGACCATTTCGGGGGGTTCGCCGCCGTGTTCGACGAGTTTCCGACCGCACGGACGGTCGCGGGGAGGGGGACGGGCGGCCGCCCGCCGCCGCCTTTCGCGGTCGCCCCGGACGACGCGGGAGGCGAAGGGTTTTACGAGGTGAAACGCGGGGACCTCATCGCGCGCGGGGACGGAGCCTCCGTGACCGTGCTGCACCCCGGGGGCGCCCTGTGCCCGGAGACGCAGGCGGATCTGAACAACGGCTCCGTAGCGCTGATGGTGGCGTTCGGACGGACGCGCGCGCTGCTCTGCGGGGACCTGGAGCGGGAGGGGGAGGAGGAGTTGCGCCGCAGCGGCCTGTCACTGAAGGCCGACCTGCTCAAGGTCGGACACCACGGGGGCGCCTCCTCGTGCACGGAGGAGTTCCTTCGCGAGGTGGCCCCGACGTGGGCGGTCGTAAGCGCGGGAAGGCGGAACCGGTTCGGGCATCCCTCGCCGAAGACGCTGGCGCGCCTGCGGGAGGCGGGGATAATCGTCTACCGGACCGACCTGCACGGGGCGGTGACGTTCGTCTCGGACGGGGAGCGCTGGGCGGCGGATACGTTCCGATAGAACGCCGTCGCCTCGGGGCCGCCGGCGGGAGCCGGGCGTCGATCCGCCGCTGCGGCAGGATGCCGCGAACCCGCGGCGCGGTACGCGGCGGGCGACGGCATGCGCGCGGCGTCATCTCCCCCGCGAGCGTCACGCGGGCATGCGCCGCCTGCATTCGTCGTTACGCCTTCTTTCCCTTGTCCAGTTTTTTCGTCCGCTCGAGGAGCTGTTTCTGGAGATCGGAGATCTCGGCGCGCGCCTCCGCTTCGGCCTGCCGGTTGATCAAAAACTCCACGTCGAGGACGTTTCCCTCCTGGAGTTCTGGGGGCAGAAACTTCACCGGCCACTCCACCGTCCCCTCGCCGCCGACCTCGAGCACCGCGAGATCCTCCTCGATCCGGTCCACGACCACGCGCACCTTCATATCCCGCCTCCTCTGTTGCCGCAAGTATAGGAGGGAGCCGCGCGTCGCTCAAGCGCAAAGTGCGGCGTCCCCCTTGCGCGGAGGGCGCATTGCGTGTTGACATCTCCGTCTAAATGCCCTAGGATTTTTCATGCTGCCGGGCGCGCGTCTTTCCGTGGCCCGGCTCTCCTTTGTGCCCCGTCGGATGCCGCAGGCGCCGCCTCGCGGCCGCCCGGGGGCCGGTCGACGGAGCGCCATGATCCAGGACAACCGCAGGGTGGTCATCACCGGGATAGGGGTGATAAGCCCCCTGGGCCTCAGCCGGGACGAGTTCTGGACCAACCTCACGGCGCGGAGATCCGGCGTCTCCCGCATCACCCTCTTCGACACCCGGGGGTTCCCCACCAGGATCGCCGCGGAGGTGAAAGGATTCGACCCGCAGAGGTACATCGAGAAAAAGAAATCGCTCAAGGTGATGATCCGGGACATGCAGTTCGCCGTCGCCGCCGCGCGGGAGGCCGCCTCAGACGCGGGCCTCGGCGCCTCCGCCCCCGACCCCGAGCGCGTCGGCGTGGTCTTCGGGGCGAGCATGATCTCGACCGACCCGTGCGAGCTGGGCCCCGCCATCAAACAGTCCCTCGGGAAGGACGGCCAGTTCGACCTTGTGCGGTTCGGCGCCGAGGGGATCCAGAACCTCTTCCCCCTCTGGCTGTTGAAGCAGCTCCCCAACATGCTCGCCTCGCACGTCGCCATCATGTACGACGCGCAGGGCCCGAGCAACACCATCACCAGCGGCTGTTCCGCGAGCGCCCACGCGATCGGCGAGGCGTTCCGCATCATCTCCCGCGGCGCCGCGGACCTCGTCATCACCGGCGGGGCCAGCTCCTGCATCACCCCGCTCAAGCTCGCGCGCTACCACCGGCTCGGCGTCCTCTCCACGCGCAACGACGAGCCCGAGAAGGCGAGCCGTCCGTTCGACGCCGCGCGGGACGGGTTCGTCATCGGGGAAGGGGCCGGGATGCTGATCCTCGAGGAGCGGGAGCGCGCGCGGGCGCGGAACGCCCGGATCTACGCCGAGATCGCCGGCTACGGGAGCGCGGTGGATATGCAGAGCGGCCCCGGCGGAACGATCGAGCCGTCCAGCAAGGCGCGCGCAATGCGGATGGCGCTCCTTGAGGCCGAAACGGAACCCGGCGGCGTCGACTACATCGGCGCCCACGGGAACTCGATCCCGTTCACCGACCGCCTCGAGACGCTGGCGATCAAGGAGATCTGGGGGAAGCGGGCCCGCGCAACCCCGGTCAGCTCCATCAAGGGGCAGATCGGCGATCTGGGGCCCGCCTCGGGGGCGGTCGGGGTCATCGCAACCGCGTTGGCCATCGAACGCGGGATCATCCCGTGCACCCTCAACTGGGAGAACCGCGACGCGGACTGCGATCTGGACTACGTGCCGCACCCGCGCGAGGCGGCGCTGCGCTGCGCCGTCTGCAACTCGTTCGACTTCATGGGACAGAACGTGAGCCTGGTGCTGCGAAATCCGGGGTGCGCCTAGATGGACGACACACGGCGCGTGGTGATCACGGGGCTCGGACTGGTCACGCCGCTCGGCATCGGCATCGAGCGGAACTGGGACGCCCTCGTCGAGGGCCGCTCCGGCGTGGGCCGGCTCACGCACTTCAACGCATCCGGCTACGCGACGCGGATCGCGGGGCAGGTCCGGGAGTTCGACGCCAGCCGGCTCCTCGGGGACCGCGGGGACATCGACTACCTCGGCGCGCACAGCCGCTTCGCCATCGCCGCCGCGCGCCTCGCCTACGAGGACGCGGGCCTCGGCGGCTGCCCCCTCGACCCTGAGCGGGTCGGCGTCTACCTCGGCTGCGGGGAGGGGGACCCGAGCTTCCTCTGGCTCGCGCAGCGCATCGCGGAGTCGCTCGAGGAAGACGGCGAGGTCTCCATCCGGCGCTTCCTCTGCCGCAGCGCGGAGATGCTGAATCCGCGGCGGGACATCGAGTACGAGCCGAACAAGCCGGTCTACCATATCGCGAATCTGTTCAACGCGCGGGGGCCCAACTCCAACTGCCTCACCGCCTGCGCCGCGAGCGCCCAGGCGCTCGGCGAGGCGGCCTGCGCCATCGTGCGCGGCGACGCCGAGCTGATGTTCGCGGGGGGGGCGCACTCGATGATCCACCCGATGGGGGTCGCGGGGTTCAACCTCCTCAACGCCATCTCCACGCGCAACGACGACCCCGAGAAGGCGAGCCGCCCGTTCGACCGGGAGCGCGACGGCTTCGTGATCGCCGAGGGGTCGGGGGTGCTCATCCTCGAGGAGGCCGGCCACGCCGCGCGGCGCGGGGCGCGGATCTACGGGGAGCTCCTCGGCTACGGCTGCTCCTCGGACGCCTACCGGATCACCGACATCCACCCGGACGGCCGCGGCGCCGCCCAGGCGATGCGGAACGCCCTGAACGACGCGCGGATCGCCCCGGACGAGGTGGGGTACATCAACGCGCACGGGACCTCCACGCAGATCAACGACCGCGTGGAGACCCTCGCGATCAAGAAGGTCTTCGGGGAGCGCAGCCGCGCCGTGCCGGTCAGCTCGACCAAATCGATGATGGGGCACCTGATCGCCGCGGCGGGGGCGGTGGAGGCGGCCGTCTGCCTGCTCGCGATCGGGCGGGGGATCGTCCCCCCCACCATCAACCAGGAGTTCCCGGACCCGGAGTGCGATCTCGACTATGTCCCCAACAGGGCCCGCGAGGCGCGGGTGGAGATCGCCCTCTCGAACTCGTTCGGTTTCGGGGGGCAGAACATCTGCCTCGTCCTCTCGCGCTACAGGGGGTGAACCGCGATGCGATGGCTTGAGATCGACGGCGTCAGGTACGAGACCCTGCCGCTCTTCCAGCGGGCGTTCAACCGGGCGTTGCTGAACCCGCTCATCAACTACCTCATCCCGGCGCGGCTCCTCTCGGATTTCCTCAAGAAGAGCAAGAGCCCGCTCCTGCACGAGTCGATGCTGCGCCCGGGCGGCTGGCGGGCGATGAAGATCACCTACGATGACGGGGTGCCGGTGGACTTCGTCGACAAGCGGATGCTGAAGGACGCCGTGCTCACCCTCAGCGCCAGGAACCGGCGGCGGATGGCGGCGCGCTCGATCAGCGACCTGATCAAGAAATACCGCGTGAAGGGGGACGTCCACATCGTCGGCATCGGGACCGGCCCGGGGTTCAACGTCCTCGAGGCGATGGTGGACGCCAACACCGACAGGGTCTTCGCCTATTGCATCGACGAGGACGCGGAGGCGTTCGACTTCGGCCGCGCCCTGGCGTCCCGGATGGGGCTCGGGGAGCGGATCCGCTACATCGCCGGCAACGCGATCAACCTGGAGCGTCTCCTCGACGTGGTGCCGCACATCGTCAAGATGGTGGGGATCCTCGAATATCTGAACGACGCCCAGGTGCGCGACCTCCTCCGGGTCAGTTACCGGAAGCTCTCGCCGGGGGGCGCCGTGCTCGCCAACAGCATGGTCTCGAGCCACGGCGTGGACCGCTATATGCGCAGGATCTTCAACTGGCACCTGAACTACCGTTCCCCGGAAAGGATCGTGCGCCTCTTCGAGGAGTGCGGCTTCGGGGATTTCAGCCTCCGGTCGGACCCCCTGGGGGTCTACTCGATCATCGCCGGTTCGAAGCGCTGAGGCGCTCCCGGCCGTCTCCCGAAGGGACCTCTGCGGCAATGTACAGCAGTGTCTGCACCGCCGTCGCGTACGGGTGGGCGAGGTTGCACGGCGTCAGGGCGCAGCGGGCCTTCCTCCGGCGGGGGGGGCGCTGCGCCGAAACGCAGCGGCGCGTCCTCCGGCGGAAGCTCGCCTGGGCCGCCGGCACCGAGTACGGCCGCCGCCACGGATTCGCCCGCATCGCCACGCCGGACGACTACCGCCGCGCCGTCCCGCTCGTCGACTACCAGACGATCTCCCCGCTCGTGGCGCGCGTGGTCGCGGGGGAAGGCGACATCCTCTTCCCCTCCCGCGAGCGGCTGCTGATGTTCGCCATGACCAGCGGGACCACCGCGACGCCGAAGTACGTCCCGGTGACGGAGCGCTACCTCGCCGAGCTCGCGGAGGGGAACTTCGTCTGGGGGATGCGCCTCCTGCGGGACCACCCCGCCGCCATCGCGCACAAGATACTGCATATCGTCTCCCCGAGCAGGGAGTCCGCCACCCCCTCGGGGATCCCGTGCGGCGCGGCGACCGGGCTCGTCGCCGAATCGCAGCGGCGGATCGCCCACCTGAAGTACGCCCTCCCGACGGCGGTGTACGGCATCGGCGACTACGGGCTGAAGTACCTGTGCATCCTCCGGCTCGCCCTCCAGAAGAAGATCAGCCTCCTCATCGCGGCCAATCCGAGCACGCTGGTGGCGCTGGGGCGCCGGTTCGAGGAGCGCGCGCCGGCGCTCGTCCGGGACCTTCGCGACGGCGTCTTCCACGAGGCCGGCGCCCTCCCCCCCGCCGTGCGGGCAGTCGTCGCCCGGCAGCTCCGGAAGGACCCCGCGGGGGCGCGCCGGCTGGACCGGATCCTTGCGGCGAACGGGAAACTTCTCCCGCGCGACGCCTGGCCGGAACTCGAGGTGATCGGTTGCTGGACCGGCGGGACGCTCACGCCGTACCTCGACCTCGCGCGGGCGTACTGGGGCGACCGGCCGCTGCGCGACCCCGGGCTCATCGCCTCCGAGGGGCGGATGACCATCCCTTTGGAGGACGGGGACGGGGGCGGCGTGCTGGACGTGGGGAGCCACTTCTACGAGTTCATCCCGTACGGCGAGGAGGAGGCGGGGGCGACGCTTCTCGCCCACGAGCTGGAGGTGGGGAAAAGCTACTTCATTATCCTGACCACCTCCTCGGGCTTCTTCCGGTATAATATCTCCGACGTCGTGAAGGTGACCGGCCGGTTCGGCGACACCCCGGTGCTCAGATTCCTGCACAAGGGAAGCCGCATCAGCTCCCTGACCGGTGAGAAGATCACCGAGCACCAGGTGGTGGAGGCGTTCAGGGAGTGCGAGCGGTCGCTCGGCCTCGCGGTCCCGCAGTTCACCGTCTGCCCCGGATGGGGCGACCCTCCCCGCTACTTCATCCTGATCGAGGAGCAGGGCGGAGGCCCCGTTTCGGCGGGGGAGGGGGGCCGGCGCTGGGCGGAGGCGGGCGCCCTCTTCGACCTCGCCCTCGGGCGGGCGAATATCGAGTACCGGGGCAAGCGCGACTCGGGGCGCCTCGGGATGCCGGTCGTGCGCCTGGTCGAGCCCGGCTCGTTCGACCGGGACAAGTGCGCGCACGTCGGCAGGAGCGGGGGGAGGATGGAACAGTACAAGCACCCCTACCTGAGCCCGCAGATCGACCATTGCGCCCGGTTCCGCCTCTCGGAGCCGGAAGACGGACGCGGCTGAGCCGCGGAGGATTGCATGCGGACGACGATGACGGCTGCGCTGCTGCTGCTGATCCTCGCCCCCCTCTCGGCGTCGGAGGAGGGGGAGGCGCCCGATCTGATGCGGCTCCTGGCCGCGGCGCGCCTCCACTACGCCGGCGTCACCGACTACACGGCGGTGTTCCACAAGCAGCAGCGCGTGGGAGGGGTGCTGCAGCCCGAGGAGAAGACGCAGTTCAAGTTCATGAAGCCGTTCAGCGTCTACATGAAGTGGATCGGGGGTTCGCACACGGGGAGGGAGGCGCTCTTCGTGCGCGGGAAGTACCACGACCGTCTGCTCGTGCATCTGGGGGGGATGGCCAACTATTTCGCCCCGACCATGGCGCTCTATCCCAACGGGATGCTCGCGATGCGGAACAACCTGCGCCCGATCACCGAGTCGGGAATGGAGAGCACCATCAACCTCATCGCCAGGGTCTGCGAGGAGGCCCGAAGGAACGGCGACCTGACGGTGCGGTATCGGGGGGAGGGGAACGTCGCGGGCCGGCCGACGCACATCTTCGAGCGCCTCCTGCCGAAGGGGAAGGGGTACCCGGCGCACCTGAGCCTGCTGGAGCTCGACAAGGAAACAGGCTACCCGCTCTCGGTCCTCAGCTACGGGTGGGACGGGGAGCTGCTCGAGAAGTACCGGTACGAGCGGTTCCGCACGAATGTGGGCCTCACCGAACGCGATTTCGACAGGGGAAACCGCGCCTATGCGTTCGGCCGCTTCACCGCGCCCATTCCCTGAGGGAGGACGGCAGTGCGCGTGCGCAGCCTGGTCGTGTACCGTGTCCGGGTCCCGTTCAGAACCGTCTTCAGCCACGCCCGCGCCTCCCGCGCCGAGACCGACAACGTCGTTGTCGAGGCGGTCACCGACGCCGGGGTGCGCGGGTTCGGCGAGGGGGTGCCGAGGGAGTACGTGACCGGCGAGACCCCCGCGTCGGCGATCGACTATCTCCGGACGCTCGACCTCGCCTTCCTCTCCGCGGGCTGGGGTTCCGCGGGGGAGGCCGTTCGGGCGCTGCGCGCCTGGGAGAAGGGGGCGGAGGAGCGCGGCGGGATATTCCCGGGCGCGGCGCGGTGCGCCTTGTCGCTGGCGCTCCTCGACGCGGCGGGGAAGGCCTGGAAGGTCGGCGCGGAAGCCCTCTGCGCGGAGGCCGCCGGGGCGGGCGCGGCGGGGGGGGCGCCTGAACGGGTGCGCTACAGCGCCGTCTGCTCGGGCGGGGAGCCGCGCGCGGTCGCACTCTCCTGCCTGAAATTCAGGCTCTACGGCTTCGCGGCCGTGAAGCTCAAGGTCGGGTGGGGGGAGGAGCGCGACGTCGCCCTCGTGCGCCTCGCGAGGAGGCTGCTCGGGCGGCGGACCGATATCCGGGTGGACGCCAACGGCAGGTGGAATTTCGACACCGCGAGGCGTCTGATCCCCCGCCTCGGCGGGTTCGGCGTCTCGTCGGTGGAGGAGCCGCTCGCTCCGGAAGAGCGGGGCCGGCTCCCCGAGCTCAGGCGGGCAGCCGGGGTGCCGCTGATGCTCGACGAGTCCGTGCGCTCGAGCGCGGAGCTGCGCCGTCTCGCGGAGGCCGGCGCGTGCGACCTCGTGAATATCCGCCTCTCGAAGTGCGGCGGGATCTTCGCGTCGCTGGCGCTCGCGGCGCAGGCGCGGGCGTCGGGGCTCGGGTTTCAGATGGGGTGCCAGGTGGGCGAGAGCGGGCTCCTCTCCGCGGCGGGGCGCCTGTTCGCGTTCCTCGCCCCGGATGCGCGCCACCTCGAGGGCTCGTACGACAGGCACCTGCTGCGGGAGAATCTGGTCGCCGAGGACGTTACCTTCGGCCGCGGCGGGTGGGCGCGGCGGCTGCCGGGCGCGGGGCTCGGCGTGACAATCGACCCTCAGGCGCTGGACCGATGCGCGGCGGAGAGGCTGCAACTGACGTTGTGACGAGGGCGTGCGGCGGGCGGGCGCATCGTCCGACGAAACGGACGGAGGCACTGGGACGCGGATGAACGGGGAAGAGCGCGGCGAAGAACGGCTGCACGGCGGATCGGCGCCCCCGCCCGACGAAAGCCGGGCGGGGATGCGGACGGATGCGGGAGGGGCCGGCGGAGCGGACGGGCGGCGCGCCGGTCAATCCGGGACCGGGAACGTCCCGCCGCCCCGCGGGGAGGCCGACAGGGAGGCGCGCAGGCGCGGCGGAAGGAGGCGCAGGAGGCCGCGCGGTCCCGCCGGCCGCCGGGCGGGGGGAGACGGACACGAGGAGGGGCATCGCCGGGAGGAACGCCGGGACCGCCGCTTGGACGAGCAGGAACCTTGCGGCGGGGCCACGGGTGCGGATACGGACGGGACCGCGCCCGAGGTAAAGCGGATGGTCATGGACGACGGGATCGCGCTCCAGTACCGGGACTGGGCGCCGCGGCATCCGAAAGGGGCCGTGATCTGCGTGCACGGCATCCGGAGCCACGGCGCCTGGTACCTCGGCTCCTGCGCCCGGCTCGCCGAACGCGGGTATCGGGTGCTGTTCCCCGACCGCCGCGGCTCAGGCCTCAATCGGGACGCGGGAACGCCGGGCGCCGAGCGGGTCGCGCGGTGGGTGGGGGACCTGGTGCAATTCGCCGCGCGCGCGTCCGTGGAACTGCGGGGGAAACCGGTGCACCTGCTCGGCATCTCGTGGGGCGGGCGCATCGCCGCGGCGGCGGCCGCGGCGGGGCGCGTCCGGGTGCGCAGCGTCGTCCTCTCCGCCCCCGGCATCGTCGCCTTGCGGGACTGCAGCATCGGCACGAAGCTCTCCGTCGCCACCGCGCTCCTCCTGAACCCGCGCCGCGACTTTTCGATACCGCTGCAGGACCCGGCCCTCTTCACCGACGACCCCGACGAGCGCAACTACATCGAGCAGGACCAGTTCGGGGTCCGGCGCGCGAGCGCGCGGTTTCTTTTCGAGAGCAGGAAACTCGAGCGCCTCGGGCGCCGGTCGCTGCGGACGCTGCGGACCCCGCTCCTGCTGCTCCTCGCGGGGCGCGACCGGATCGTGGACAACGCGAAGACGCAACGCCTCTTCGAGAAGTGCCCGGCCGCGGACAAGGTCTTGAAGGTGTACCCCGAGGCCCGGCACACGCTCGACTTCGACGCGTGCCGCGACGAGTATTTCGACGACCTCGCGGCCTGGTTCGACGCGCACGGATAGGGCGCCTGTGCGCCGGGTGGGGGGCCCCCCCCCGGGCGGGGACGCGCCCGGGCGGAAGGGGCCGATGACAAGGAGAACGGAGATGCAGGCATTGGTGACGGGGGCGGCCGGGTGCGTGGGGAGCGCCCTGGCGGAGCTGTTGAAGGCCCGGGGGCACGAGGTGCGGGCGCTCGTGCGCGAGGGGAGCGACACCGCGTTCCTGAAAACGCTCGACGTGGAACTGACCCGCGGCGACCTCGGCGACCGCCCCTCCCTCGACGCGGCGGTGCGGGGCGTGGACGCGGTCTTCCACTGCGCGGCGCTGGTGGGCGACTGGGTGAGCCTCGATGAGATGCGGCGGGTGAACGTCGAGGGGCTGGGGCGGCTTCTCGAGGCCTCGGCGGCGGCGGGCGTGCGGCGCTTCATATATATGAGCTCGATGGTGGTCCTCGGGGCGGACAGGCAGGACAACCTCGACGAGACCGCCCCGTACGTCTTCACCGGCGACAACTACAACACCACGAAGATCGAGGCGGAGAAACTGCTGATGGAGTTCGCCGCCGCGCACAAGCTCGCCGTCACGGTGGTCAGGGCCCCGTACGTCTACGGTCCCCGGGACCGGCAGATGTTTCCCCGCATCCTTCAGTACCTCGCCCGGGGGAAGTACGCCTACATCGGCGGCGGCGACGTCCCGTTCACGCTCGTCTACTCCGGGAACCTCGCCGAGGGGCTCCTCAAGGCCGCTCGGAACCCCGCGGCGGCCGGGAAGGTCTACAACATCACCGACGGCGCCCCGGTGACCCGCCGGCAGCTGATCGAGCGGATGGCGGACGAGCTCGGCCTCCCGCGGCCGAAGAAAAATGTCCCGTACCCGGTCGCCGTCGCCGTCTGCGCCCTCTGCGAGGCGGCGGCGAAACTGTTCCGGCTGAAGACCCCGCCGATCCTCAACCGTTTCCGGCTGAAGTTCATGACGGCGCATCTCACCTTCGACATCTCCAAAGCCCGCCGCGAGCTCGGCTACGAGCCGCGGATCCCGTTCGACCGGGCGCTGAAGGAGACGGTGGCCTGGTTCAAGGCGAACGGAAAGACGAGGTGAGCCGATCATGATCCTTGTCACCGGGGCGAACGGCTACGTGGGCGCGCACCTCGTCGCGCGCCTCCGCGAGGAGGGGGCGGCGGTCCGCGCGCTCGTGCGGAGGGGCTGTTCCGGCGCCGAGGCGGAGTGTCTGCGGAAGACGGGCGCGGAGCTGGTCGAGGCCGACCTCGAGGAGGCCGGCCCCCTGGCCGCCGCGCTGGACCGGGCGGAGACGGTCGTGCACCTCCTCGGGAGCATCGAGCGTCCCCGGCGGGGCGGCTACCGGGGGATGCACACCGCCAAGACGGCGCTGCTCGCGCGAGCGTTCCGCGCGGAGGTCGACGCCCGGCGGCGGCGGGGCGGGTCCGGGCGCGGGCGGGTGGTGTACCTGAGCGCCCTCGGCGCCTCGCCAAACGCCGCGAACCTCTACGCCCGCACGAAGGGGGAGGCGGAGGAGGAGCTCAGGCGTTCGGGGCTCGACTGGGTGAGCGTGCGGTCGTCGCTCATCTTCGGGAGGGAGACGGGGAGGCGCGACAGCAAGATCGTGCGCAAGCTCGCCCGCCTCGCGGCCTCGGGGCGCGCGGTGCCGCTCGTCGGCGGGGGGAGGAACCGGATCCAGCCGATCTACATCGCCGACCTCGTCTCCTGTCTCCGGGCGGCGATCCTGGCCGACGGCCCGCTCCGCGAGATTTGGGAAGCGGGCGGGCCCGCGCAGCTCATGCTCCGCGACGTGGCCCTCACGCTGATGCGGCTCTTCGGTAATCCGAACGGGATCGCCGCGGTCCCGTTCCCGGTGGCGTACCTGCTGGCCCTGTGCGCGCGCGCCGTGCGCGCGGAGAAGACGCTGAACCTCGAACAGGTGCGAATGTCCCGCCGCGACGCGGTCTGCGCCGCCAACCGCGCCCCCGCGGCCTGCGGCGGGCGCCTTGTCTCGTTCGAGGAGGGGATGGCGCGGACGATTTCGCGTTTCGGGCGCGAAGCGCTCCTGGGGGGGGAGGGGAGATGATCTGGGTCGGCCTCGTCGCGGTCCTGGCGCTGGCGGCCTACCTGTGTAGCCTCACGGTCCACTACGTCCGCCTGATCAGGAGCATCTTCCTCAACTCGACGATCTCGGCGCCGCCGCAGACGCGCTGGGAGATAGACGGCGAGGTGGTGAGGTTCCTCAGCCTCGA
The DNA here is from genome assembly GCA_012729785.1 of Chlamydiota bacterium. Taxonomy (NCBI): domain Bacteria; kingdom Pseudomonadati; phylum Chlamydiota; species Chlamydiota bacterium. The sequence goes on from JAAYCL010000023.1 coordinate 40,785, forward strand.
CGGCGTCGAGCTCAAGGGCGTCTTCGTCCCGTGCGCCTCCGGCGCGGCGAACGGGACGATCGTCTTCGCGCACGAGGTGGGGGCGGGGCTCAACTCCTACGAGCGGTACTGCGCCTTCCTCCTCGACGAGGGGTACAACATCTTCTCCTTCGACTTCCGCGGCCAGCACGCCGAGGAGAACGAGCACTACAACCCGACCCAGTGGGCGAGCGAGAACGAGTACTACGACCTCCTGGGGGCCATCGCCTACGTGCAGGGGCGCGCCGACGTCGACCCCGAGCATATCGGCCTGTTCGGCGTCTCCCGCGGGGCCACCACCTGCCTCTGCGTGCTCGGGAGGAACCCGGGCGTCAAGGCCGTCGTCAGCGACGGGGCGTTCTCGACGATGGCGACGATGGGGAGCTATATCCGCCGATGGGCGCCGATCTACTTCCCCCGCTTCGTGGCGCCGCGACTTCCGAAATGGCTGATCGTCTATCTGAGTTTCCTCAGCCTGAAGTCGGCGCAGCGGCGGCTCGGTCTGCGGCTCCTCTCGCTCGAGTGGTCGCTCCGGAGGAACACCGACGTCCCCGTCTTCATCATCCACGGGAAGAAGGACCGCTACATCGAATCCCGCCTCGCCCCGTGGCTCTACGACCGGATCCGCGCCTCCAAGGAGCTCTGGATCGTCGAGGGGGCCCGGCACAACGAGGCGGTCCAGCTCGAGCCCGAGGAGTACCGGAAGCGGGTCACCGCCTTCATCCGCGAGTATCTCTGAGACGCCCCGCCCCCTCCCCGCGTCCGGCCCTTTGGCCTTGACGAGGGAGGGGGAACGCGGTACCATTCTCTCCTTGTTCTCACCACGTGCGGGGAGGCGACAATGTTTGCTATCATAGAGTCCGGATCGAAGCAGTACAAGGTGTCCGAAGGGGACAGGATCGAGATCTACGCCCTCGGCCTCGAACCCGGCAAGGAGATCGAGTTCAAGGAGGTGCTCCTCGTCGCCGACGGGAAGAAGGTGCTCGTCGGCCGCCCGGTCGTCGAGGGGGCGAAGGTCGTCGGGACCGCCGAGGGGGAGAAGAAAGGGCCGAAGCTCTTCCCCCTCCAGCGGAGGCGCCGGAAGAACTCGCAGCGCCGCATCGGCCACCGCCAGAAGATGAGCGTGGTCAGGATCAGCAGCATCGTCGTCGCATAGGAGGTTCGCCATGGCACATAAAAAAGGGATGGGGAGTTCCCGGAACGGCCGGGACAGCAATTCGCAGCGTCTCGGCGTGAAGCGTTTCGGCGGGCAGGACGTCACGAGCGGCAGCATCCTCGTGCGCCAGCGCGGGACGCGCATCCTCGCGGGCGCGAACGTCGGGAGGGGGAGAGACGACACCCTGTTCGCGCTGATCGACGGCGTCGTCGCCTTCACGGGCGCGAGGAAGAAGAAGGTGAGCGTGGTGCCGGCATCGTGAGCGGCGACCGGCCCCGGCTTCACGGCGCGACGTGTTCATAGACAAGATCAAGGTCCTGGTCAAGGCGGGCGACGGCGGGAACGGCTGCATGAGTTTCCGCCGGGAGAAATACGTCCCGCGGGGCGGTCCGAACGGCGGCGACGGCGGCGGGGGAGGGGATGTGATCCTCGTCGCGGACAAGAACCTCTCCACGCTCCTCGACTTCTACTACCGGCCGCGGCTCGTCGCAGGCCGGGGCGAGCACGGCAGGGGGAAGCTCCAGACCGGCGCGGACGGCGACGACCTCGAGGTGCGGGTGCCCCCGGGGACGATGGTGCGCCTGGCGCCCGACGGGGAGCTGCTCTGCGATCTCACGGAGCACGGGCAACGGTTCGTCGCGGCGAAGGGGGGGCGGGGAGGGCGCGGCAACGCGCACTTCAAGAGTGCCACGAACCGCGCGCCGAGGACCGTCACCAAGGGGCAGCCGGGTGAGGAGCGGACCCTCCAGCTCGAACTCAAGATGATCGCCGACGCGGGGCTCGTCGGCTTCCCGAACGCGGGCAAGTCCTCCCTCATCGCGAAGATCTCCGCCGCCCGGCCCAGGATCGCCCCGTATCCGTTCACCACCCGCCAACCGCAGCTGGGCCTCGTCCGACTGGGGGACGACCGGTCGTTCGTCGCGGCGGACATACCCGGGCTCATCGACGGGGCGCACCGGAACGTCGGGCTGGGGCACGAGTTCCTCCGGCACGTCGAACGGACGCGCGTGCTCCTGTTCGTCCTCGACATGGCGGCGGTGGACGGGCACGACCCGGCGGCGGCGCTGGAGACGCTCGAGCGCGAGCTCGCCCTGCACCAGCCCGCCCTGATGCAGAAGGAGCGGCTCGTCGCCGCGAACAAGATGGACCTCCCGGACGCGGCGGAGCGGCTGCGGGCGCTGCGGGCCAGGCGGCAAGACTACCGCGGAAGGATATACCCGATCTCGGCGCTCACCGGGAAGGGGGTGCGGGAGCTGGTCGAGGCCCTCGCGAAGGCGCTGTATTCAAAAGAATAACGACAGCCACAGAGGGCACAGAGCACACGGAAAGAGGCGGTTTTGTTTCGCCACGGATCGTCACGGATGTCCACGGATCGAACACTCGGGTATCCGTGAAGATCCGTGAGAATCCGTGGCAAAAGAAGGAATCTTTCCCTCTGTGGCCTCTGTGATCTCTGTGGCAACGATGAATATGAGAACGCAACTGATATCGAAGGCGCGCAGGGTCGTGGTCAAGGTCGGGAGCAACGTGCTCTCCGACAGGACCGGGCACCTGAGCGAGCGGGTCATCGGCGACCTGGCCCGCCAGGTCGCCGCGGCGCGAGGCGGCGGGCGCGAAACGGTCCTGGTCACCTCCGGGGCGATCTCCGCGGGCGTGGCCCAGCTGGGCCTCGCGTCGCGCCCCAAGCTGCTCCCCCAGCTCCAGGCCGCCGCCGCGGTGGGCCAGAGCCGCCTGATGCAGCTGTACGCCGCCGCCTTCCGCAGGGAGGGGCTGGAGGTCGGTCAGATCCTGCTCACCGCGGAGGATCTGAAGGCCCGCACCCGGCACCTGAACGCGCGCAACACGATCATCGCCCTGCTGGAGAAGGGGGTCGTCCCGATCATCAACGAGAACGACACCGTCTCGACCGACGAGATCAAGTTCGGCGACAACGACACCCTGTCCGCGCTCGTCGCGAATCTGGTCGCCGCCGACCTCCTGGTGATCCTCACCGACACGCGGGGCCTGATGACCGAGGACCCCCGGAAGGGGAAGGGGGAGCTCATCCGCGAGGTGGAGCGCATGACGCCCGGCATCGAAACCCTCGCCAGGGGCGCCGGGTCCGCCCGCGGCACGGGCGGGATGGCGTCCAAGCTCAGGGCGGTGAAGATGGTCGTCTCTTCGGGCGAAGCGGCGGTCATCGCCGACGGCCGGGAGCGGGAGATCCTGTGCCGCATACTGCGCGGGGAGGATGTCGGGACGTTCTTCCACCCCGCCGGGGCGAAAATGGACGGCCGGAAGCGCTGGATCGCCTGGTTCGTCAAGCCGAGGGGGACGCTGATCGTCGACGACGGCGCGGCGGCCGCCCTCCTGCGGAAGGGAACCAGCCTGCTCCCCTCCGGCATCCGGGATGTGCTCGGGGAGTTCAGGGACGGGGACACGGTGCGCGTCACCGCCGCGGACGGGCGGGAGATCGCGCGGGGGCTCTCGAACTACTCCGCCGCCGACCTCCGCGTCATCCGGGGGCGGAAGACCGGCGAGATCGCGGGCCTTCTCGGGCACAAGGACTACGACGAGGCGGTGCACCGGGACAACCTGGTGCTCATGGGGGGACGGGAGACCGGCGGGGGGTAAGGGGCCCGCTCCCGCCGCGCGGACACGCCCTTTGCCTTTCGGCGGGCGGAAAACGGACGGGGCGCACACGGCGCCGCGCCGGCGATCACAACCGAGGTGCGTATGCGCGCGATCAGGAACTATGTCGAGGATCTCGGGCGCAGGGCCCGCGCGGCGGCCGCGGCGCTCGCCCGCCTCTCCACGGAGGCCAAGAACGCCGCGCTCCTGGCGATGGCCGAAGCCGTCGTGCGCGAGGCGGCGTCGCTGGAAGCCGCCAACCGGCTCGACCTCGAGGCGGCGGAGCGGGCGGGGGTTTCGCCCGCCGTCCGCCAGCGCCTCCGGCTGGACGGCGCCGCGCTCGCCGGGATCCGGGACGGCCTGCGGCAGGTGGCCGCGCTTCCCGACCCGGTGGGGGAGCTGCTCGGGGAGTGGGAGCGGCCGAACGGCCTCCGGATCAGCAAGGTGCGGGTCCCGATCGGCGTGATCGCCATGATCTACGAGGCGCGCCCCAACGTGACGCCCGACGCGGCGGCGCTCTGCGTCAAGTCCGGCAACGCGGTGATCCTGCGCGGCGGCCGCGAGGCCCTGCGCTCCAACATCGCCCTCGCCCGGCTGCTCCGGGAAACCTCCGCGGCGAGTGGGCTCCCGGCGGACTCGATCCAGCTCGTCGAGAGGCCGGAGCACGAGGCGGTGGACGAGCTGCTCACGCTGAACGAATGGATCGATCTCGTGATACCGCGGGGCGGCGAGGCGTTGATACGGAAGGTCGTCGAGCGCTCGACCATCCCGGTCATCAAGCACTACCGCGGCGTCTGCCACGTCTACGTGGACCGAAGCGCCGAGCTCGAAATGGCCGAGCGGATCGTCGTCAACGCCAAGGCGCAGAAGCCCGCGGTCTGCAACGCCGCCGAGACGCTTCTCGTCCACGAAGAGATCGCCCCCGCGTTCCTCCCGCGCCTCGCCCCCCTCCTCGCCGCGCGCGGGGTGGAGCTGCGGGGGGACGCCGCGGCGCGGGCGATCGTCCCCGAAATGGCGGAGGCGACCGGCTCCGACTGGGGGCGGGAGTATCTCGACCTCATCCTGGCGGTCAGGGTGGTGAAAGACCTCGACGAGGCGGAGGCCCACATCGCCCGGTACGGCTCGCAGCACTCCGACGCCATCGTGGCGGAGGACCGCGAGGCCGCCGAGCGCTTCCTGCGCGAGGTGGACTCGTCCGCCGTCTTCTGGAACGCGTCGACGCGCTTCAACGACGGCGGCCAGTTCGGGATGGGCGCCGAGATCGGGATCAGCACCGACCGGATCCACGCCCGGGGGCCGATGGCCCTCCCCGAGCTGACCATCTACAAGTACGTGGTGCGCGGGGCGGGGCAGGTGAGGGACTGATCGTGCCGACCGTGCGGGGCGGGCGAAACGGGGCGGGGGAGCCGGCCAGGATCGGGATCATGGGCGGCTCGTTCGACCCGATCCATCTCGGGCACCTGATCGTCGCCGAGCGGGCGAGGGAGGCGCTCGGGGCGGACCGGGTGCTGTTCATCCCGTGCAACATCCCGCCGCACAAGGACGCCGCCGGGCTCACGAGCGGGCGGCACCGGCTGCGCATGATCGAGCTCGCGGCGGCGGGCAACCCGAGATTCCGCGCCTCCGACATCGAGCTGCGCCGCGGGGGGGTGTCGTACACGGTGGAGACGATCGAGGAGCTGCGGAACCTCCACGGCCGGGGGGCGAAACTCTGGTTCATCATCGGCGCCGACAGTTTGCGGGAACTGACCACCTGGCGCGACTACCGGCGCCTGCTCCGTCTCTGCACGGTGGTGACCGCGGGGCGGCCCGGCGTTGCGCTCGACCGGTGGCGCGGGGCGCGGGGCGCGTTCGGCGGCCGGGAGATCGCGCGGCTCAAGAAGCATTTCCTCGACGCGCCGCTGATCGGCATATCCTCCTCGGAGATACGCCGGCGGCGGCAGGCGGGGATGAGCATACGCTATCTCGTTCCCCCCGCGGTGGAGCGCTACATCGCCGCCCACGGCCTGTACGGGGGGGCTGCGGAGAGGGGGCGCGTCAGATGCCGCGCCGCGCGAACGCGCTGACGCGGCCGCAGGGAACGCGGCGCCGGGTGCCGCGGCGCGGATACGATGCGGGGATGCGTGCGCCGCGGAGACTCGCGGATCTTGTCGGATGATGCCGTCGCCGTGAAGGTCCGCGGCGAACGATGCGCCTCCTCCGACTTCTCCGCGGCGCCCTACAAAGGAGGCAGCGTGAGAACGCCACGAGCCGGGAAGACGCCGGCCGCGAAAAAGATCGCCCTCGCGTGCGCGAAGGCCGCCGGGGAGAAGCAGGCGCGCGACATCGTCGTCCTCGACATCCGGAAGGTCTCCTCGATCGCGGACTACTTCGTGATCTGCGGCGCCGCCTCCGACCGCCAGGTGAAGGCGGTCGCCGAGGGGGTCATCGACGCGATCGCGGCGCTCGGGACGCGCTGCTACCACAGCGACGGGTGGCGGGACTGCACCTGGATCGTCCTCGATTTCGTCGACGTGATCTTCCACGTGTTCCAGGACGAGGCGCGCGAGCGGTTCGGGATAGAGCGCCTCTGGGGCGACGCCGCGCGGGTGAAGACGAAGACAATTCCCGGTTGATCGTTTCCGGCATGGGGGGTACGGCTCCCCGGAAGGGCGGATATGGACGCACCAGGGCATCGCCGGGACCGCAGCATCCGGTCCCGCGTCGAGGAGGCGCTCGTCCGGGCCTGCCGCGCCTCCGCGCCTGGGCGCGTCCCCGCCGTCATCCTCGAGAAGCCCCGGCGGGAGGGGCACGGCGACCTGTCCACGAACCTCGCTCTCCTCGTCGCCCGGGAGACGGGGGAGAAGGGGCGCGACGTCGCGGAGAGGCTCGCCGCCGCGCTCCGGGCGGACGCCGGGCTCTGCCCCTCCGTCATCGCGAAGATCCAGATCGCGGGGGGCGGGTTCATCAACTTCTTCCTCGCCCCCGGGGCGTTCCACGCCGCCCTCGCCCTGCTCCTGAGCGATCCGGAGCGGTTCGGCGTCTCCGTCCCGTCGGACCCGAAGCGCATCCTCGTCGAGTTCGTGAGCGCGAACCCCACCGGCCCCCTCACGGTCGCGCACGGCAGGCAGGCGGCGGTAGGGGACAGCATCGCGCGCCTCCTCGGCGCGGCGGGACACCAAGTCGTGCGCGAGTACTACCTGAACGACCGCGGGAAGCAGATCCGCCTCCTCGGCCTCTCCGCGTGGCGGCGCTACCTGGAGCTGTTCGGCGACAAGGCGGAGATCCCCGAGGACGGCTACCGCGGCGACTACCTGCGCCTCGTCGCCGCGCGGGCGAGGGAGCGCGAGGGGGACCGGTGGCGCGGGGCGGCGGAGGAGGCGGCGGTCGCGTTCTTCTCCAGCTTCGCGGCGGGCGAGATCCTCGCGGAGATCCGGAACGACCTCGACCGGTTCCGCGTGCGCTTCGACCGGTGGACGAGCGAAACGGAGTTCGGCGCCACGGGGAAGATCGAGGAGTGCCTCGATCTCCTCCGCCGGAACGGGTTCGTCCGGGAGCGGGACGGGGCGGTCTGGTTCGAGAGCACGAGGCTGGGCGACGACAAGGACCGCGTGCTCGTCAAGGGCGACGGGTCGCGCACCTACTTCACCCCCGATATCGCCTACCACCGCGACAAGTTCGAGCGCGGTTTCGACCGCGTCATCGACCTTTGGGGTCCCGATCACCACGGCTACATCCCCCGGATGAAGGCCGCGGTCAGGGCGCTCGGCTACCCAGAGGACCGGTTCACCCCGCGCATCGTCCAGCTCACGACCCTTTTCCGCGGGAAGGAGAAGCTGTCGATGTCCACGCGCGCGGGCGAGTTCGTGACGCTGCGGGAGGTCGTCGACGAGGTGGGCGTGGACGCCGCCCGGTACTTCTTCGCCCGGATGCGCACCGAAAGCCACCTCAACTTCGACCTCGCCCTCGCCGCGGAGCGCTCCAACGACAACCCGGTCTACTACGTCCAGTACGTCCACGCGCGCATCTGCAGCATCTTCAAGCGGCTCCCGGAGAAGCTGCCGGGGTTCGTGGTGCCGCCGTGGGGCGAGGCGCCGCTCGACCGGCTCGTCCAGCGCGAGGAGCTCGACCTGATCGGCGCGCTCTCGGAGTTCCCGCACATGGTGCGGAAGGCCGCGGACTCCCTCGAGCCGAACCTGCTCTGCAACTACCTCGAGGCGCTCGCCGCCGGTTTCCACCGCTGCTACGCCGCGCACACGGTCATCTCGAACGACGCCGCCCTGACCGCCGCGCGGCTGGCCCTCGCCGAGGGGGTGCGCGCCGTCGTCCGGAGCGGCCTCGACCTCCTGGGGGTCTCGGCCCCGAGGGAGATGTAGGGGGGCGCGGCGCGCCTCTCCACCGCAACAGGGAGACGACCATGATCGGATGCACCATCGGGAGGCTGTTCCAGGTCACCGTCGCCGGGGGGTCGTACCAGGAGGGGCTCGCCGCCGTCGTGCAGGGCCTCCCCCCCGGGATGCCGCTGAGCGAGGAGGAGATCTACGCCGACCTGCTGCTGCGCAAGCCGGGCGCGGACGAGCTCTCCAGCCCGCGCAAGGAGCCGGACCTGCCCATCATCCTGACCGGCCTCAACGCCGCCGACACCGTGGAGGGGGCGGGGAACCGGAACCGAACGAACGGGACGCCGCTGACGATCCTCATCCCGAACCTGGACCGCCACTTCGTCCATATCAAGCAGTACCAGGACACCAACCGCACGCCGCGCCCCGGGCACGCCTCCTGGGCCTCGTTTCTCAAGTACGGTCCCGACGACGACGCCGTCGGCGCCGGCTTCTTCAGCGGGCGCCACACCGCCCCGGTCGTCGCCGCGGGGTCGGTCGCCAGGAAGGTCCTCGCCCGCTGCGGGATCCGCGTCTTCGCCTACGTCCGCGAGATGGCGGGGGTGCGCTGCGGCGACATGGACCACGAGAAGGCGTTCGCCTCCGTGGAGGCGTACAAGCGGATGCGGCGCGACACCGACCCGTTCCAGCGGGCGGTGTACGCGCGCGGGCGCGTCACGATGGAGATGCGCTTCCTCGAGAAGGCGCGCGTCTTCGCCGAGATCGAGAAGGAGATCGACAAAATACGGGCCGGCGCGCCCCGGCTCGCCCCCGGGGAGGTGCGGGAGCGGTACGGGGTGCACCACGTCGTGAACTGCCCGGACCCGGATGCCGCCGCCGGGATGCTCGAGGCCGCCACCCGGGTGTCGGCCGCCGGCGACTCCTCGGGCGGCGTGGTGGAGCTCGTCGCGCTCGGCGTCCCCGCGGGGCTCGGCGAACCGGTCTTCTGCAAGCTCGACGCGGCGCTCGGCGGGATGCTCGGCATCGGGGCGGTCAAGGGGGTGGAGGTCGGCGCGGGCTTCGCCGTGAAGGATATGACCGGCTCGGTGTGCAACGACCAGATGCGGGCGGAGAACGGGCGCGTGATCTTCCTCTCCAACAACGCCGGCGGGATCACCGGCGGTCTGGCGACCGGCCAGCCGGTCGTCGCGCGCATCGCCGTCAAGCCCACGCCCACCATCGACCGGCCGCAGAAGACGATCGACAAATACACGAAGAGGAATACCGAGCTGGCGGCCATCACGCGGCGCGACCCGACGATCGTGGCGCGCATCTGGCCGGTCGCGGAGTCGTACGCCGCCCTGGCGCTGCTCGACCAGCTGATGATCCATTTCGGCTACCAGACGCTCAGGGAGCGCGCGGCGGGAACAAACCCTTGAAAATCCGGCGCAAGGTGCTATAGTTGCACCGGTTCCATCGCGTGAGGACAGGAGGAGAGAGATGGCTCACAAGATCATCGAGGTGTGCGTGTCCTGCGGCGCATGCGAGGCCGAGTGCCCCGTACAGGCGATCAGCCAGGGCGAGACGACCTACCTGATCGATCCCGCCAAGTGCACCGACTGCGGGGCGTGCGTCGAGGTCTGCCCCGTGCAGGCCATCGTGAAACCCGAGTGACGGCCGCCGCCTCGCCGTCGTCTCGGTGCCCCAGATGCCCCCGCACACCGTGCGCCCGCATTCGGCCCGCCTGCTCGCCGCGGCGGCGCTGATCGCCTGCGCGGCGCCCCTCCGGGGAGAGGCCGTCCCCGGGCCGGACGACGCGGGGGCGCGCTGCGCCTCCGCCCTGAAGCTCCTGGAGGCCGGCAGGCGGCGCGAAGCCGCAGCCGAGATGGCCGCTGCGCTCGACGCCTGCGCCGGCACGGCCGCCGCCGCGGCGCCCTCCTCCGCCTCCGAGAAGCGTTACCGCGCCGGGCTGGAGCAGTTGGGCGTCCGGTACGATTCGCTCGCGGAGAAGGAGTTCAGGGAGGCGCTGTCGCTCGATCCCGGCCACGCCGCCGCGCGCTACCAGCTCGCCTTCCTGCTCGGCAACAGGGGCGACTACGCGGGGATGTTCCGCGAGATCTGGCAGGCGGTCCGGACCCGGCCGCTGGAGACCGAGAAGCTCCGGGCGATCGGCGGGCTCTCCCTGATGGCCGGCGACGTGCCCCGGGCGATACGGGCCTACGAGCGGGCGCTGGAGCTCTCCCCCTCCTCCCCGGAGGTCCGAAGGATGCTCGGCCTGGTGCTGGTCGAGAACGGCAGGAGGGACGAGGGGTTCGCGATGCTCCGGCAGGCGCTCGACGCGCAGCCGGGCGACTATTCGACCCTCTCCTCCCTCGGCCTCGCCCACGCCCTGGCCGGCGACTACCCGAAGGCGGAGGAGACGCTCAAGAAGGCGATCGAGATCAACCGCGGGCACCCGGAGGCGCTGTCGCGCCTCGGGATGGTCCTCCTCGTCCAGGACCGCGCCGGAGAGAGCGTCCGGCTGCTCGACGCGGCGGTGAAGACCGCGCCCGATTCCGCCGATCTCCACGCCAACCTGGCGAAGGCGTACAGGGCCGAGGGAAAACTCGACGAGGCCGAGCGCCACTACACGCTCGCCCTGAAGGCGGACCCGGGGAACTACGACGCCTGGTTCGAGCTGGGCGCCATCCAGAGCGCGGCGGGGCGCTTCGAGAGGGCGCTGGAGGCGTACCGGAAGGCGGCGGAGCTCGACCCCGGCCTCGCCCGCGCCCACCACAGGATCGGCCTGCTTTTGGCGAAGAAGAAGCAGTACGCCGACGCGGAGAAGAGCTTCAAGAAGGCGCTCGACGCGAACTGCGACTTCGCGGACGCCTACTTCGCGCTCGCCCTGATCGCGCGCGAGCACCGGAAGGACCCGCGCGCCGCCGCGCACTACTGCCGGATGTACCTGCTCTACGACTCGAGGAGCCCCCGCGCGGCGCAGGCGGCGCGCTGGATAGAGGACGCGGAAGGCGGGGGGAAAGGCGGGGGCTAGACGCGCCGCTCGGAGGCGGGCCGGTATGCCGTTCCTGGACAAGGTGCTGCCGCGGATCGACCGGGTCGACCGGGACCGGCTCGGCGGCATGCTCACGACGCTCGCGCGCGAGCGCGACCTGTTCCGGCAGGTGTTCAACCTGCTCGGCGAGGGGATCGTCGTCACCGACCGGGAGGGGAAAGTCACCTTCGCCAACCGGTCCGCGGACTCGATGCTGACGGCGGGCAGGGAGACGCTGGAGGGGATGCGCCTGGCCGACGTCCTCCCCGACGCCCGGCTCCGCCGCTTCATCGCGGAGGCGCTCAGGGGGCGCGTGGGGATACTCGCCCGCGAGATGACCGTGGAGCGCCCGGCGCCCGAGCACCTCACGGTCACCGTGATGCCGATCGACGAGCAGGGGGGCGCCTTCGACGGGGCGGTCTTCATCTTCAGGGTCACCACCGCGGAGATGCGCAGGCAGGCGCGGCACGCCCAGATGAAGCGGATGCAGGCGTTCGGGATGATGGCGGCGGGGATCGCCCACGAGATCGGGAACCCGTTGAACAGCCTCGATATCCACCTTCAGCTCATCGGGCGCAAGATCAGGCTCTTGCAAGGGGCGGGGAAGGCCGAGCTCGCGGAACTCCTCGGCGTCGCCCAGGAGGAGGTCAAGCGCCTCGAGCGGATCGTCGGCGGGTTCCTGAAGGCGGCGCGCCCGGAGCCCCCCGCGTTCACGGAGGCGGAGGTGACCGATATCCTCGACCGGACGATCGCCCTGATGGAGCCCGAGATGCGGCAGGCGGGGATCGCGGTCGAGCGGCGCTACGAGCCGTTCGTCCCCCCGGTGCTGTGCAGCCCCGACCATCTGCGGCAGGTCTTCATCAACCTGCTCAAGAACGCGGTCCATGCGATGCGCGGGGGGGGGACGATCCGCATCGGGGCGGGGGTCGAGCGCGGGCAGGTGGCGGTGACGGTCGCCGACAGCGGCTGCGGCATCCCCGGGGACCAGCTCGGCAGGATCTTCGAGCCGTACTTCACCACGAAGGAGGAGGGGAGCGGTCTCGGCCTCGTGATCGTGGAGCGGCTCGTGAACTCGCACGGGGGGGACCTTGCGGTGTCGAGCGCGCCGGGGAAGGGGACGACGATCACGGTGCGCATCCCGGTGCCGGCGAAGTACGGCAAGCTCCTCACCGGGGGCAGCGATGTCAACGGGGAGCGCGCGTGAGGCGATGAAACCGGTTATTCTGATCGTCGACGACGAGAAGAACACCCGCGAGGGGCTCCGGAGGGGGCTGGAGTCGCCCGCGCACGAGCTGCTGCTCGCCGCCGACGCGGCCGAGGCGCTCGGGGTGCTCACGACGCGGAAGGTGGACCTCGTCCTCACCGACCTCAGGATGCCGGGGGAGAGCGGCCTCGACCTGATGCGCCGCGCCCGGGCGGCAAAATCCGACGCGATCTTCATCCTCCTCACCGCCTACGGGACCGTCGAGACCGCGGTCCAGGCGATGAAGGAGGGGGCGTACGACTACCTGACCAAGCCGGTGAACCTCGACGAGCTCGGGATGATGGTGCACCGCGCGATCGCCTCCCGGCGGCCTAGCGACGAGGAGGCGGCGGGGAGGGGATTCGACGCGCTCATCGGCGACAGCCTGGCGATGGCGCGGATCAAGGGCCTCGTCAGGCAGGTCGCGCCGACGCGGGCGACCGTCCTCATCGAGGGGGAGAGCGGCACGGGGAAGGAGCTCATCGCCCGCGCGATCCATTCCCTGAGCGACCGGAGCGCCCGCCCGTTCGTCGCGGTGCACTGCGCCGCCCTGGCGGAGGGGGTGCTCGAGAGCGAGCTCTTCGGCCACGAACGGGGCGCCTTCACCGGCGCCGTCCGTCGCCATCTCGGCCGCTTCGAGATGGCCGACCGGGGCACGCTCTTCCTCGACGAGGTGGGCGACACGGCCCCGGGGACGCAGGTGAAGCTGCTCCGCGTCCTCCAGGAGCAAACGTTCGAGCGCGTCGGCGGGACGGAGACGGTCAACGTCGATGTCCGCCTCATCACCGCGACGAACGCCTCGCTCGAGAAACTGATGCGCGAGGGCCGGTTCCGCGAGGATCTGTTCTACCGTTTGAACGTCATCCGGCTCGAGGTGCCCCCCCTGCGCGACCGGAAGGAGGATATCCCCCTGCTCGCGGCGGCGTTCCTCAACGAGTTCAACGCGCTCAACGGAACGCGGATCTCCGGCTTCGCCCCCGACGCCCTCGCCGCGCTTGCCGCCTACGGCTGGCCGGGGAACGTCAGGGAGCTGCGCAACTGCGTCGAGGGGCTCGTCGTGCTCTGCCGCGGGACGGAGATCGCCCTCTCCGACCTGCCGGGCAAGATCCGCGAAGGGGCGCAGGAGGCCGGCGACACGCCGCGGGCGCCGGGCGGCGCAACGATCCGGGACGCGGAACGGAAGATGATCGAGGATGCGCTGGCGAAGGCCGGCGGCTCGCGGACCGAGGCGGCCCGCGCCCTCGGCATCAGCCGCCGCACGCTGCACCGCAAGATCAACCGGTACGGCCTGTGAACCGCCTGGGGCACGGGCGCGCGCGCGGGCGCGCGAATGCCGCACACATCCGTGCGGCGGCATCCGCCGAGGCGCGGTCGAGGCGTGGAATCGCGGCGCGCGGCTGCGAGGCGCCGAGCCCGCAGGGTGGGGATGGGGCCGCCGTGCATAGGGCCGCGTGCACGCGCTTGCCGGACCAGTCCGGCAGGTCCGACGTCCCGGGCGCATGCCGCGAAGGCGGGGGAAAGCGGGGATGAACGGATACAGACCGGGCATGATCGCGTGCGTCGCGCTCGCGTTCGGGGCGCCGCTGGTGTGCGCGTGCGCCGCGCACGCCGCCAAGGATTTTTCCGTGGCGGAATCGCGCATCGGCATCACGCCGCCCGACGCGGCCGGGATCGTGACCCTCTCGGGCCCCCCGGGGACCGTCTTCTTCGGCCGGAATCCCGCCGCCACCTTCACGATAGAGAACAAGAGCGCCAGGCCCAAGCGCCCCCCCGGCCAGGGGATCGTGGGGCCCGACGGGGGGTTCAGCGCCCGTATCGCCGGCGCCACCGGCGACAAGATCAAGCTGAAGATCAGCCTGATCACCGGCAAGAACAAGAGCGTGACGCTGAAGGTCCCCCCCGGAATGGCGCCATCGGCCTCCTCGCCTGTCGTGGCGCCCAGGACGGACGTGATCTCCCAATCCCCGTACCGGCCGTGGGTACGCCCGGCTGAGCCGACGCCGGAGATCACCATCAACTACCGGGACGCCCCTTCGCGGCCGTCCCCGGCGCCCGTCGATCCCGACGCCGAAATCCGCACGAGTGGCGTCCTGCCGCCGGAGTGAATAAGACAAGTGATAATGGGTCAGTTCGGGGGGGTAGTCTTTTGGATCTCATCCCCGCGGAAGCAGGGATCCAGCATTGGATCGCATAGTGCTGGATTCCTGCTTCCCGCCTGCCGGATGGCGGGCAGGTCGTCGGAAGGACAAACTACTCGGAAGGACAAACTACTATGGAGTTCCCCCTATAACTGCCCCTTGCTGACAAGTGGCAATCGGATATTGACAAGGTAAACCACTGTGATATTATATGGGCAGAAGTTGATCCCCGTCCGACACGCCGAAAGGCCTCGGACGGGGTTATTTTTTCCCGAGGCCCACCATGCCCGTTGAACCCGCCCAAAAGCGCGCCATTACCTTTGTTGACGGCCAGAATCTGTTCTTCGCCGTGAAGGATGTCTTCGGCTATGCATATCCGAATTATGATGTTATGGCTCTCTCAAAGGCAGTCTGTCGCTTGCAGAATTGGCACCTTCGGCAGGCGCGCTTTTACACGGGAGTGCCCGATCAGACCGATAATGCATTCTGGCATCATTTCTGGAATCATAAGCTGGCGATAATGGGACGGCATGGCGTGCATGTATTTTCGCGCTCCCTCCGCTACCGCAATCGGCGAGTCCGGCTGCCCGATAGCACGCAGCACACATTCACTTCCGGAGAGGAAAAGGGTATTGATGTTCGAATCGCCATCGATGTGATCCGCCTTGCGCACAGTCGGGAGTACGACGTCGCCGTCATCTTCAGCCAGGATCAGGATCTGTCGGAGGTTGCCGATGAGGTGCGCGTCATCGCGAAAGAGCAGAACCGCTGGATCAAGGTTGCCTCCGCCTTCCCGGTGAGCCCTGTGGTGACGAGGGCGCGCGGCATAAACAAGACTGACTGGATCCGTATCGACCGCACCACATATGACACCTGTATCGATTCCAGGGATTATCGCTCCATTGGGACATAGCCGGACCAAAACGGCCCAATTGGATAGTGGTCATTCGTTTGTCATTTGAGCTTCAGCATTCTCCGTGCCCTCCGTGTCTCTGTGGTGAAAATTGCTTTATGGATGAGTACGTGCGGTGCCCGCACTGCGGCGGCGACACGCCGGACGAGAACCTCAACTGCATCTACTGCGGGGAGGCGTTCCCCGCCGCGCTCGGCGTCTTCGGCGCCCTGCGCTACGGCTGGAGGGGCGTCTTCTGCGCCGCTGTCGCCCTCGTTTTGATCCTCTCCATCCTCGCCTGGCTCGTCGTGTAACCGTCCGCACCCTGCGCCTCGACGCGCATATTCCCGCTCCCGCATCCCGGCCTGCCCTCGCGTCATGGGAGGGAGGATGCCGCGCGGATCGTCCGCCCTGCGCGCCGCGCCCCGCCCGTAGCGCGCGTCCCTCTTCCGAAGAGGCCCGCGGGGGGTTATACTGGTGACATGGCCTCTATCGCGTTCTTCGGGATCTTCGGCGTAGCGACGGCCCTCTGCGCGGTTTCCGCCCCCGCGCAGGATACCGCCCTGCATGCGCAGGTCGAGCGCCGCATCGTTGAGATCACGGACGCCGCCCTCGTCCGGCACGGCATCCCCGGGGCGGTCGTGGGCGTCCGGATCGGCGGCGCGGGGACGTGGCTCGTGGCGCGCGGGAAGGCCGACCTCGACGCGGGCAGGGACGCGGAGGCCACCGACCCCATCCGCATCGGAAGCGTCACGAAGTCGTTTACGGCGGTCGCGGCGCTCCAGCTCGCCGACCGCGGCCTGCTCGATCTCGACGACGCGCTCGACCGGTTTGACGCCGGGGCGAAGGTGCCCCACGCCGCCGAGATCACCGTCCGGATGCTCCTCAATCACACGAGCGGCATCTTCGACTATGCGAACGACGAGGTCTTCGAGGAGGATTTCGCCACGAAGCCCGACAAGACCTGGACACCGGAGGAGCTGGTGGATATCGCCGTATCGCACGGCCCCGACTTCCCGCCGGGCGCGCGCTGGGCGTACTCCAACACGAACTACATCCTCCTCGGGATGATCGCCGAGGAGGTCTCCGGCGAGTTTATCGGCGACCTCATCCGCGAGAACATCGTCGAGCCGCTCGGGCTCGCCTGCACCGTGTGGCCCGACGGCCCCACGATGGAGGACCCCTGCCTGCATGGCTACTGGGACCCGGGATGCACGGGCGTTCTCAAGGATTGCAGCAGGTACGAGCCGACCGCCGAGTTCGGCGCGGGTGCGATGATCTCCTGCGTCGAGGACCTCCTCGTGTGGGCGAAGGCGTTCGCGGAGGGGGCGCTGCTCGGCGAATCCGTCCGCCGGGAGCAGCGGACCCTGGTCGACGCCGGCGGGGGGGGGAGATGGGGCCTCGGCGTCTCATTCGTGCACGGATTCTACGGGCACGGCGGGAACATCCGGGGGTACGACATTTCGATGTACCATCTCCCGTCGCGGGACGCGTCGTTCGCGATCCTGCTCAACAGGCAGGTCGGCTGGGAAGAGTGCAGCGCGCCTGTCGTGGTTTCGGCGTCCATCTTCAAGGAGATCGCGGCGGAACTCGTCAAGGCATCCTCCCTCCTCCAGCTCGACCTGAACGGGCGGGAGGCGGCGGTGGGCGACACCGTGAGCGTCCTCGCGACCGCGGCGCACCTCGTGCCCCCCTTCGACGCCTACTGCGTCGTCGAGGATCCCGCGGGGACGCTCTTCTCCCTCGGTCCCGGCGGCGCGGTCATGCCGGGCGTCTCGCCGTTCGCCCGCGGCGTCCCCTTCGTCTCGGATCCCGTGACCGTCGAGCTGTTCCGGGATCCGATCCCCCCGGGCCTGCGGCTCGGCCGCTACCGGGTCACGCTCGGCATCTGCGACCCGGGCGCCCGGCCCTCCCTCGACTCCGCCCGGGAATACCGGCAGGACCTGATCGCCATCCGCTGACTGGGCCATCCCCCCGTCATCGACCGCGCGCCATGTTCAATGCCAACGCCGGCGGGACGTGGCGGCGCAGACTCGGCGGCGCGCTCCCGGCCGGCAGAGGCGTATCCTGCAAGAGCACGGTTGTTGCGCGCGAAATCGCCCCCGCGGCCGGCGACTTTCAGGTCAGGTTCATGCTACACACTGCGATGCGCGAAATAAGCTGATTGAAAAGGAGTATTGGATTAAGATGGATGCGAGAGACCATTCGAGATGGGAGATGGAGTAGAAGGAGCGGCGGAGGCGGCGGTATGATCGCGATACGGAAGAGCCCCGACACCGCGGAGAAGCTCGCGACCCTGTCGCGCGACTCGCGCTACGACCTGGCGTGCGCCTGCGCGACGCGCGCGGACGAGCACCGCCGGCGATCCCCCGATGACACGTGGATCTACCCGGTGATCCATCCCGACGGGCGCGCGACCTTCCTGTTCAAGGTCCTGCTCTCCAACGAGTGCGTCAACCGCTGCGCCTACTGCCCCCTCCGGGCCGGGGCGGATATCGCCCGCTGCACCCTCGCCCCCGAGGAGCTGGCGCGGGCGTTCCTCTCCTACTACAGGGCGGGGCGGGTGAGCGGCCTGTTCCTGAGCAGCGCGGTGCGCGGGAGCCCCGACGACACGATGGAGCGGATCAACCGCGTCGCAGTCTCCCTGCGCAGGGCGCGGTTCAGGGGCTACATCCACCTCAAGATCATCCCCGGGGCCTCGGACGCCGCGATCGAGCAGGCGCTGGGCCTCGCCACGGCGGTGTCCCTGAACATCGAGACCGCCGGGGAGGCCAATTTCAGGCGCCTGGACACCGGGAAGGAGTACCTCCGCGACATCGTCAGGCCGATGCGTCTCATTGGCGCGCTCACCGCGAAGGGACGCCGCTACGCGGGGGTGAAACAGACGACGCAGTTCGTCGTGGGGGCCGCGCAGGAGACGGATGCGGAGCTCATCCGCTACACCTGGAGACTGTACAAGGGGCTGGGGCTGGCCCGGGTCTACTTCAGCGCCTACCAGCGCGCGGCGGGCTCCGCCGCGCTCTCCCCGGTCCGGGGCAACCGCGACCTCCTTATGCGCGAGCACCGGCTCTACCAGGCCGACTGGCTCATCAGAAAGTACGGTTTTGCCGCCGACGAGATACCGCTGGGGCCGGACGGGAACCTGTCGCTCGAGGCCGACCCGAAGGAGATCTGGGCGCGGGCGCACCCGGAGTTTTTCCCCGTCGCGGTCAACAGGGACGACGCCGCCCGGCTCCTCCGTGTGCCGGGGATAGGGCAGGTGGCGGCGAAGCGGATCCTGGCGCTGCGGCGGGACGGAACGAGCTTCCGCTCGCCGGAGGATCTCGCGCGGGCCGTCGTCCTGCGCGGGAAGGCCGTACCCTATCTGTCGTTCTGACCGTTCCTTCCGGGCCTTCCCCGCCCGCGGCTTCCTGTGACATTCTGTCCCACCTGCGACGGGACGGCCTGTCGACTCTGGGGCGGGATGTCACAACCGTTGCCTCGCCGCTCCGGCACTTCAATTCCGCAACACCTCGCGCCGCAGTATATTGCGTTTGCTTGAACGATTCGATCTCTCTTGGAACGCCGCGTGCTTACTAATGAGCGGGATTCCATCCGGGGATCCCCATAAGGAGGATGCAAATGTCCAAGGTTATCGGTATAGATCTCGGTACCACCAACTCATGCGCGGCGGTGATGCAGGGCGGTGAGCCGGTGGTCATCCCCAACGCCGAGGGGAACCGCGTGACGCCGTCAACCGTGGCGATCACCAAGTCCGGCGAGCGGCTCGTGGGGCAGACGGCCAAGCGGCAGGCGGTGACGAACTACAGCAACACCATCTTCTCCATCAAGCGCTTCATGGGGCGCAAGTACGAGGAGGTGGGGAGCGAGATCAAGCTCGTCCCCTACAAGGTCGTGCGCGCCTCCAACGGCGACGTCAACGTCGCCGCCGGCGGCAAGACGATGTCTCCGCCGGAGGTCTCCTCGATCATCCTCCAGAAGATGAAGAGCGACGCCGAGGCGTACCTGGGCGAGAAGGTCACCCAGGCCGTCATCACGGTCCCGGCCTACTTCAACGACAGCCAGCGCCAGGCCACCAAGGACGCGGGCCGCATCGCGGGCCTCGAGGTGCTCCGCATCATCAACGAACCCACCGCCGCCTCGCTCGCCTACGGCCTCGACAAGAAGAAGGACGAGAAGATCGCCGTCTACGACCTCGGCGGAGGCACCTTCGACATCTCCATCCTCGAGATCGGCGACGGCGTCTTCGAGGTCAAATCCACCAACGGCGACACGCACCTCGGCGGGGACGACTTTGACCAGCGGATCGTGGACTGGATCGCCGACGAGTTCAAGCGCGAGCAGGGGATCGACATCCGCCAGGACAAGATGGCCCTGCAGCGCCTGAAGGAGGCGTCGGAGAAGGCCAAGTGCGAACTCTCCTCCGCGACCGAGACCGAGATCAACCTCCCGTTCATCACCGCGGACGCCTCCGGGCCCAAGCACCTCGTCCTCAAGCTCTCCCGCTCGAAGCTCGAGCAGCTGGTGGGCGACCTGATCGAGCGCACCATCGGCCCCTGCAAGCGGGCGATCGAGGACTCCGGCATCGCGCTCGACAAGATCGACGAGGTGATCCTCGTCGGCGGGCAGACCCGGATGCCCAAGGTGCAGGAGGCGGTCAAGAAGCTGTTCGGGAAGGAGCCGCACAAGGGCGTGAACCCCGACGAGGTGGTCGCGGTCGGCGCCGCCATCCAGGCCGGCGTCCTCAAGGGGGAGGTGAAGGACGTCCTGCTCCTCGACGTGACCCCGCTCTCCCTCGGCATCGAGACCCTCGGCGGCGTGACGACCCGCCTCATCGAGCGCAACACCACCATCCCCACCAAGAAGAACGAGATCTTCTCCACCGCCTCCGACAGCCAGACGAGCGTGGACATCCGCGTCCTGCAGGGCGAGCGCGAGATGGCGGCCGACAACAAGCTGATCGGCAACTTCCAGCTCGTGGGCATCCCGCCCGCGCCGCGCGGCATCCCGCAGATCGAGGTGACGTTCGACATCGACGTCAACGGCATCCTCCACGTCTCCGCGAAGGACCTCGGGACCGGCAAGGAGCAGTCGATCAAGATCACCGCCTCGAGCGGCCTGGACGAAGGCGAGATCAAGCGGATGGTCAAGGACGCCGAGCTCCACGCCAACGAGGACAAGACGCGCCGGGAGCGGATCGAGACGAAGAACCGCTCCGAGGCCGCGGTCTACGAGGCCGAGAAGCTCCTGAAGGAGCACGGAGGGAAGATCTCCGCGGAGCAGCAGGAGAAGCTCAAGGCCGCGATGGAGCGCGTCCGGGAGGCGGTGAAGAAGGACGACCACGACGAGATGAAGTCCGCCTCGGAGGCGCTGACGCAGGCCTGGCACGCGGTCTCCTCCGAGCTGTACGCCCAGGCGGGGCCGAAGGGGCGGCCGGAGGGGGCGCAGGGCGGCCCGCAGGGAGGCCCCGGCGCGGGGCAGCCCGGCGAGGAGGGGCCGCAGCAGAAGAAGGGCGGCGACGACGTGATCGACGCCGATTACGAGGTCGTGGACGACGACAAGAAGTAGGGCGCCGGCGCGCAGGGCGGCCCGCACGGACGGCGACAAGGAGGTGATGCGAGGCGGTGACGCGATAGGGCTTGCGATTCGGGCAAAAACGACTATACTATTTACCCCATTCACGAAAGGAGACGCACGATGAAGGTAAAACCCCTGGGCGACAGGATCCTGGTGGTGAGGATCGAGGATGCCGAGGTGAAGAAGGGCGGCATCATCATACCCGACACCGCGAAGGAGAAGCCGATGCAGGCCAAGGTGATCGAGGTCGGCTTGGGCAAGAGGAACGAGGACGGGAAGCTGATCCCGTTCGAGGTGAAGAAGGGCGACACGGTCCTGATCGGGAAATACGCGGGCACCGAGGTGACGATCGCCGACAAGGAGCACCTGATCCTCCGCGAAGAGGATGTCCTCGCGGTCATCTCGTAACGGCGTGGTAACCAGGTCAAGGAAAGGAGCAGCACCATGGCAGCGAAGCAACTCATATTCGGGGCCGACGCCCGGCAGCATATCCTGAACGGCGTCGCCAAGCTCAGCAAGGCGGTCAAGGTCACGCTCGGCCCCGCGGGCCGGAACGTCGTCCTGGACAAGAAGTTCGGCTCCCCGACCATCACCAAGGACGGGGTGACCGTGGCCAAGGAGATCGAGCTCGAGGATTCGTACGAGAATATGGGCGCCCAGATGGTCCGCGAGGTGGCGTCGAAGACCTCCGAGGACGCCGGCGACGGCACCACCACGGCGACCGTGCTCGCGGAGGCGATCTACCGCGAGGGGCTCAAGAACGTCACCGCGGGGATCAACCCGATGGAGCTCAAGCGCGGCATCGACAAGGCCGTCGAGAGCGTGAAGAAGGATCTCGTGAAGCTCTCCAAGTCGGTCAAGGACCGCAAGGAGATCTCCCAGGTGGCCACCATCTCGGCCAACAGCGACTCCACGATCGGCGAGATCATCGCCGACGCGATGGAGAAGGTCGGCAAGGACGGCACGATCACGGTCGAGGAGGCCAAGGGGATCGAGACGACCCTGAAGGTCGTCGAGGGGATGCAGTTCGACAAGGGCTACCTGTCCCCGTATTTCATGACCGACGCCGAGACGATGGAGGCGGTCCTTGAGGACTGCTACATCCTCATCCACGAGAAGAAGATCTCCAACCTCAAGGACATGCTCCCGCTGCTGGAGAAGGTCGCCAAGAGCGGCAAGCCGCTGCTCGTGATCGCCGAGGACGTCGAGGGAGAGGCTCTGGCGACCCTGGTGGTCAACAAGATCCGCGGCACGCTCGCCTGCTGCGCCGTCAAGGCCCCGGGCTTCGGGGACCGGCGGAAGGCGATGCTTGAGGATATCGCGATCCTCACCGGCGGCAAGTGCATCAGCGAGGACCTCGGGATCAAGCTCGAGTCCCTCCAGCTCTCCGACCTCGGCCGCGCCAAGCGCGTGACCATCGACAAGGAAGACACCACGATCGTCGAGGGCGAGGGGAAATCCTCCGACATCCAGGGGCGCGTCAGCCAGATCCGCCTCCAGATCGACGAGACGACCTCGGACTACGACCGCGAGAAGCTCCAGGAGCGGCTCGCCAAGCTCGCGGGCGGCGTGGCGGTGATCAACGTCGGCGCCTCGACCGAGACCGAGATGAAGGAGCGCAAGGCGCGCGTCGAGGATGCGCTGCACGCGACGCGGGCGGCGGTCGAGGAGGGGATCGTCCCCGGCGGCGGCGTGGCCCTGCTGCGCTGCGCCCCGGCCCTCGATCGGCTGAAGCTGGACGAGGAGCAGATGATCGGCGTCCAGATCGTGAAGCGGGCGCTCGAGGAGCCGCTGCGGCAGCTCGCCTGCAACGCCGGCGAGGAAGGGTCGGTCGTGGTGCAGGAGGTGAAGAAGCGCGAGGGGGCCCAGGGCTACAACGTGGCCGACAACGAGTACGAGGACCTCTTCAAGGCGGGCATCATCGACCCGACCAAGGTGGCGCGGACCGCGTTGCAGAACGCGGCGAGCATCGCCGGGCTGATGCTGACCACCGAGGCGCTCATCACCGACGCGCCGGAGAAGGAGAAGCCGGCGCCGGCGATGCCCCCGGGCGGCATGGGCGGCATGGGCGGCGGGATGTACTGATCCGGCACGCCTGAGTTCGAACCCCGGGGAGGGCGCATGCGCCCTCCCCGGGTTCGCCGCGCCCGCGGCGGGCGCCTCGGGAAGGAGGCCCGTCGCGGGCGGAGGCGAATCGTTTCAACATTTTTTCCGTCCCCGGCGTCAAAGGGGTGTGCGGCGCATTCGGGAACGCTACGTTCACCCGGAGGGAGGCAGCGTGGAGGAACAGAAAAGGATTCTCGCGGAGGCGGTTCTCAAGACCGGGAGCGCTCCGCTCCTCGTCAACATCGTCGCCAACCGCATCAAGCAGCTCGACCGCGGGGGGGTGCCGCTATGCGACGCTCCGCAGGGGCTCAACACCGCCGAGATAGCGCTGCGGGAGTTCAACGAGGGGAAGATCGGCTACCGGTCGAGGATCCTTCCCGCGTGAGCCGTGATGGCGCGCCCCGCCGGGGCGCGCCGCGGCCTCTTCGCCGTCCTTCCCTGTTCCGGGACCGCTCGTCGCCAAGGGAGGATTCGAGCGTTATGATCGACGCACGCAACCTCAGCAAGAGCTACGCCGACACGCGCGCGGTGGACGAGATCACCTTCCGCGTCCGCAAAGGCGAGATCCTCGGTCTCCTCGGCCCCAACGGCGCCGGGAAGACCACCACGATGCGGATGCTCACCTGTTTCATGCCGCCCACCTCGGGCACCGCCACGGTCGGCGGCTACGACATCTTCCGCGAATCGCTCGAGGTGCGCAGGATCATCGGCTATCTCCCGGAGAATGTCCCCCTCTACCCGGAGATGCGCGTCGAGGAGTACCTCGACTACCGGGCCCGACTCAAGGGGGTGCCCCGCAGGGCCCGCCGCGCGCGTCTGGCCGACGTGATGGAGAAGACGCTGGTTTCCGACGTCCGCCGCCGGATCATCGGCCATCTCTCGAAAGGCTACCGCCAGCGCGTCGGCCTCGCCGAGGCGCTCGTCCACGACCCGAAGGTCCTCATCCTCGACGAGCCGACCATCGGCCTGGACCCCAACCAGGTCCGCCAGGTGCGCTCGCTGATCAAGCGGCTCGGCGGGGAGTACACCATCCTCCTCTCCACGCACATCCTCCCGGAGGTGGAGGCGATCTGCGGGCGCGTCATCATCATCAACCGCGGCAGGATCGTCGCGATGGACTCCCCCGAGAACCTGGTCCGCGATATCCGCGGCGGCACGCGGCTTTCCGTCGAGGTGCGCGGCCCCGGGGAGGAGGTGCGCCAGGCCCTCTCGAGGGTCGCGGGCGTGGAGAAGGTCGAGCCCCGCGGCGAAGGCGGCGGCGTCGGCCTCTTTTCCGTCGCGCTCCGGCAGGGGGCGGACGCGCGCGAGGAGATCGCGCGGCTGATCGCGGAGCGGCGGTGGGGACTGCGGGAGATGAAACGGGAGACCGTCACGCTCGAGGAGATCTTCGTCCATATCACGATGCGCGAGCAGGAGAACGGATAGCACGGGCGGGCGGCCGGGAGGGACCGGTACCGGCGCGACGGAACAAGGAGACGACGCATGGTCAAGATAGCCCCGCTGTTCGCCAAGGAGCTCAAGGCGTACTTCTACTCGCCGATCGCCTATGTCGTGCTGGTGGTCTTTCTGGCGTTCAACTCGTTCATCTTCTCCGTGCTGATGATCGTCCTCAACGACCCGCGGATGACGATCGACGGCTCCGCGATGCAGCTCTACTTCGGCAGGACGATCTTCCTCTACCTCGTCCTCTCCATCGTGCCGGCGGTCATCACGATGCGGCTCATCGCCGAGGAGCGCAGGGCGGGGACGCTCGAGGTGCTGATGACCGCCCCGGTCACCGACTGGGAACTCGTCCTCTCGAAGTTCCTCGGCGCCTGGGCGTTCTTCGCCTTCCTCTGGCTGCCGACCCTGCTCTACGTGGCGGTGCTGCGCTGGTACTCGCCGCTCGACCTCGGGCCGGTCGCCTCGGGCTACCTGGGGACGCTGCTGATCGGCGCGATGTTCATCGCGATCGGGCTCCTCTGCTCGGCGCTCACTCGCAACCAGATCATCGCGGCCGTCGTAAGCTATCTCCTCGTCACCGTCATCTGGATCGTGGGCGTCTTCGAGAGCCTCGTCTCGGGCCCGCTCGCCAAGGGGATCTTCTCCTACCTGAGCGTCTTCCAGCACTTCGACGGGTTCAGCAAGGGGATCGTGGATTCGCGGCCGCTCGTCTACTACCTGAGCTCCGCCGCACTCTGCCTCTTCCTGACCGTGCGGGTCGTCGAGTCGCAGAAGTGGCGGTGACGCGGCAACGGAACCGCGAGGCGCATAGACACCGGGGGATCGGGAATGGCTAACGGGCGGACTGTAAAGATACGAAGGGCGGCGATCGGCGTCAACGTGACGGCCTCGTGCCTCATCGCGGGCGCCATCTTCCTGATGGTCAACTACCTCGGCTATCGGCACTACCGGAGGTTCGACTGGACCGCGAGCAGCTACTTCTCGCTCTCCGACAAGACGATCGGCGTCCTGAAGGGCCTCGAGAAGCCGGTGGCGGCCTACGTCTTCTACCCCCCGTACAATCCCACGCACGACGACATACGCGAGCTCCTCGCGCGCTACGCGGCGGTGACGAAGAACCTGACGGTGGAGCACGTGGACCCGGAGAAGGACCCCGCCCGCGTGCGTTTCCTCCTGGGCAAATTCAAGATCCCGCCGACCGACCGGGCCCCGAGCATCGTCGTCTTCGAGGAGGGGGAGAAGACCAAGTACGTCTACGACAAGGACATCGTCGAGATGGACTACAGCGGCGCCCGGCGCGGGCAGGCCCCCACGATCAAGGCGTTCAAGGGGGAACAGGCGTTCACCTCGGCGATCCTCAACCTGACCCAGGGGACGCAGCCGGTCGTCTACGCGGTCACGAAGCACGGCGAGGCCGACCTCGACGACGCGGGGCCGCGGGGGCTCGAGGTCTGCAAGACCCTCCTGGAGCGCGAGAACCTGAAGGTCGAGAAGCTCTCCCTCCACGAGAAACGCGGGATCCCCGACGACTGCGGCCTCCTCCTCATCGCCGGCCCCGTCGAGCCGTACATGGACGAGGAGAAGAAGACCCTCGCCGGCTACCTCGAGCGGGGCGGGCGGCTCTTCGTCGCGCTCGACCCCCGGACGAACTCCGGCCTCGAGCCGCTCCTGAAGGCGTGGGGCGCGGAGGCGGGGGACAACATCGTCGTGGACCCGGAGTCCGCCCAGCGCCTCATCTTCCTCAGCCCGCTGAACCTCCTCGCCGACAACTACGGGTTCCACGAGATCACCGACCAGATGAAGGGGCGGGCGACCTTCTTCGCCGAGGCCCGTTCCGTCTCCCCGGAGGCGTCGAATCGGGGGCTCTCCGCCCGGACCCTGCTGCAGACCTCTCCGTCGGGATGGGGGGAGACCGACTTCACGGATGAGACGTTCCGCTTCGACGAGGGGAAGGACGCGAAGGGTCCGGTCTCCTTCGGCGTCGCGGTCGAGACGAACCCGGAGAAGGCCGGCGGCGCCCGGGACAACGGGTTCCGGCTGGTGGTGGTCGGCGACTCGGATTTCATCACGAACGAGAAGATCGCCACGATGGGCAACGCCACCCTGCTCCTCAACATCGTCAACTGGCTCACCAGCAGGGAGAATCTGATCGCCATCGGCCCCAAGATGCCGGAGCAGACGCGCGTCCGGCTCAACGCCGCGCAGATGCGCAGCATCTTCTGGCTGTTCGGGGCGCTGCCCGTCTTCGGCCTCCTGCTCGGCGTCGTCGTCTGGTGGCGGCGGCGGAAGTAGCGGTCGGCCGATCGAGCCGCCGGCGGATGCCGCGCCTCCCCGGAGACCCGCGGCGACGCCCGCGAAGGGGGGCGGTGTCCGTCTTCCCGGGACACGGATAAGGGGAGTAGAGGATGAAATTCCGATCCACGATTCTGCTGCTGGCCGTGGCGCTCGGCATCGGCGCCTACATCTGGTTCGTCGAGAAGTCGCAGCTCTCGACCGACGAGCGGGAGGAGAAGGAGAAGCTCGTCTTCTCCGTCAAGGCCGACGAGATCGACCGGGTCGAACTCGTCCGCGAAAGGGACCCGGTCGTTCTCTCGAAGGCTGCGGACGGCGCCTGGAACCTCGAGAAGCCGCTGCAGTACCGCGCTGACAAGGGCCAGGTCCTCGCCATCCTGCGCCGCATCGAGGGGTTGAGAAGCGAACGGGTCATCCCCGCGGCCGAGACCGACGAGAAGAAGATCGAGGAGTTCGGCCTGCACGCCCCCCGCATCACCGCCCGCTTCTGGGCCTCGGGCAGGGAGACGGGCATCGCCCTCGGCGCGGACACCCCGCTCGGCGATACCGCCTACGTGCGCGTCGAGGGGGCCGCGGATGTGCATGTCGTGCCCAAGGGGCTCCATGCCGCCCTCGACAAGCAGCTCGGGGACC
The DNA here is from genome assembly GCA_012729785.1 of Chlamydiota bacterium. NCBI lineage: Bacteria > Pseudomonadati > Chlamydiota > Chlamydiota bacterium. The sequence continues at coordinate 68,225 of JAAYCL010000023.1, forward strand.
TGCGTGACCGGACGGTGATCGAGTTCGACCAGGCGGATCTGACGAAGCTGGTCGTCACGCGCGGCGGGAAGCAGGTCGAGCTCGCCCGGGACGGGGAGGGGTGGAGGATCGTCTCCCCGCTCTCCGGGGCGGCGGACCCGGACAAGGTGAACGCGCTCCTCCGCAAGATCCGCACACTCCGCGCGCGCGATTTCGCGGACGACGATCCGAAGGATCTCGGGAGATACGGCCTCGCCGCCCCCGAGGCGGACATCGCCCTCACGGGGAAGGACGGGGTCCCTGCGGGGACGATCATCTTCGGCGCGGAGGGGGAGAAGGGCGTGCGCTACGTCCGCACGGTCGGGCGCGACGCGATCCTCACCGTGGGCGGCGAGGTGCTGAAGGACGTCGTCTCGGACGCCGATGCGCTGCGGGACCGGAAGGTGACGCGCATCCCCGAGGCGCAGCTGCGCGAGGTGCGGGTGGAACACGGCGGCGCGACGCTCGCCCTGGCCAGGGAAGGGGCGCGCTGGGAGATCCGCGAGCCCGAAAAGAACGACGCGGACGCGGCCTCGTGCGCCGCCCTCGTCAAGGCGATCGCGGACCTGACGGTCCTCGATTTCGTCGCCGAGCCGGCGGAGGACCCGGCGAGGTACGGCCTCGGCGGGGAGGCCCTCTCGGTGACGCTCAAGACGGCCGCCGGGGACGAAGAGAAGATCCTCGTCGGCGCGAGGTACGCGCGCGGCAAGAAGGTCTACGTCACGCGCGGGAAGGGAGACGAGATCCTCGGCGTGAGCGCGGAGTTCCTCGACTGGTGCGCGACCGACCCGCTCAGGTACATGGACAGGCGGGTCATCGACTTCAGCGCCCCCGCCGCGCGCAAGGTCGCCATCTCGGGGCGCGGGATCGCGAACACGGTCTGCGAGAAGGAGGGCCCCCTCTGGCTTCTCCGCGAGCCGGAGAAGGGGACCGCCGACGCCGCCGCGGTGACGGGCATCACGACCGCCCTCTCGGGTCTCAACGCGCTCGAACTCGTCGCCCGCTCGCCCAAGGACCTGAAGCGCTACGGCCTCGACGCCCCCTCGCTGGAGGTGTCGGTCGAGTGCGACAAGGCCGGCTCGCGCGAGACCACGACGCTCAAGGTCGGCAGGAAGACGAAGGACGGCGCCTTCTACGCGATGTGCGAGGGCGGCGATCTCGTCTTCACCATCCCGTCCTCGCTGGAGGAGTCGCTGCGCGCCGACCTGGCGCTGAAACCCCCCGCCGCCGCGCCCGTCGCGGAACCGGAAGCCGTCGAGGGCGGGGAGTAGGAATCCGCGTCTCATCCTTCCACCCCCCGCGGGGGGAGGCGAGGCGCGCGTCTTCCCGTCGCGATGGAAGGAGGAGTCCCCGACGACCTCCCGTCTCCTGAGCGCCCTCTGCGTCTCGCTCGCCCTGTCTCCGGCGGTCGCCGTTTCGGCTGAAGACGGGGCCGTCCACGCGCCCGGACCGCCGCGGGCCGCAACCGTGACGCCGTCCCCGGCCCCCGGCGCCCCCGCCGCCTCCGCGTCTCCCGGCGCGCCCGCCGACTCCGTCTCAAAAGACGCCGCCGCGCCGGCCCCCCTTCGGATCCACTTCATCGACGTGGGGCACGGCGACGCCTGCCTGATCCAGACCCCGCGCGGCAACCAGATCCTCATCGACGGCGGTTCCGCCGAGATCGCCGACGCGCTCGTGCGGTATCTGCGGGAAGCGGGCGTGAAGCGCCTCGCCTTGCTCGTCGCCACGCACCCGCACTCCGACCATATCGGGGGCCTCCCCGCGGTGCTGCGCGCATTCGATGTGGAGACGGTTTTCGACTCCGGCAAGCGGCACCCCACGGCCGCCTACCGGGACTACCTCGAGGCGGTGCAATCGAGGCCGAAGGCCCGGTTCACGCTCGCGCGCGCGGGCCAGAGCTACCGGGTGGACGACGTCCGCATCGACGTGTTGAATCCCGGAGAACCGCTCCCCTCGGACGTGAACGACTGCTCCGTCGTCTGCCGGCTCTCCTACGGCGACTTCAGCATCATGCTCGCCGGGGACGTGGGAGTGGAGGAGGAACGGAGGATCCTGCGGCAGCGGCGCGTGCCCCTCGGCAGCACCGTGCTCAAGGTCGCCCACCACGGCAGCACGACCTCGACCTCCGCGCCGTTTCTGCGCGCGGTGGCCCCCAAAGTCGCCCTGATCAGCTGCAAGGAGCGCGATTCCCAGCAGTGGGCGCCGAAGGTGGTCCAGCCCCTCAAAGCCCGTGGGGTGAGGATCTACCGCACCGACCACGACGGCACAATCATCATCGAGAGCGACGGCAACGGGTACACGGTCAAGACGCTCGGCGAGGGGCTCGACGAGGCGCCGATGCGGCGGTAGTTTCCCCCGAGAGACGCGGGACGGCCCGCGGCGGTCGGGGGACGGCGCGATGCGACGGGTGCCTGCACACCGGATCGGAGGAGGCCTATGGATGCGCGCGTGCTGAACGGGTTGAGAATCGTCGCCGATCTTATGGCCGTGTCCGCGTGCACGGCCCCCAAGGCCGGCGGGATGGACTGGGTCCGGTCGAGAACGGCCACGGATGAAGAGAAGCGGGCCGTCTGCCGGGTCATGCGGGAAACGGGGGCGTCGAAGGGGGCGGCTCTTTCGGCGTCGCGCGGTCGGATCGGCGAGGCGATCCAAATGGATTGGGCCAGCGATGCGGACGCCGTCGAGGCATCGGCCCTGCTCTTCCTCGTCGGCGTCCAGGGCCGCAAGGCGGTCGGCATCAACTGCGGGGGATGCGGCTTCGCGACCTGCGCCGAGATGCTCGGGCGAGGCCCCCTCCCGAAGGACGGAAGCGACTTCCCCGGCCCGTTCTGCATCTTCAGGATCATGGACCTGAGCATCGCCGCGGGCTCCGCCGCCAAAACCGCCATGGAGCACAACGTCGACAACCGGATGATGCAGAAGGTCGGCGCGGCGGCCCTGAAGCTGGGCCTGCTCGCCCCGTGCGATCTCATCCTGGGCCTCCCGCTCTCGGCGACCGGCAAGAACATCTACTTCGACCGTTTGGACAAGCTGGAAGCCCGGAAGACCCTCGGATTGATACGGGAATGACGAACCGGCGGCCCCGCGTTCTCGGAGTCAAACCTCTGCTATCCACTGCGGGGGGATGGCTGATTGAGGATGACACCGCGGGCGAGCTGGATTTGCATTACGCATGGTAGTGTAGAGTAAAGACCTATTACTCGGAGCATCAATATCCTTACACTATAAAGTGGTTGTCATTCCCGCGGAAGCGGGAATCCAGCGTCAGATGATTCAATGCTGGGCCCCCGCTTTCGCGGGGGTGACAGACAGTGCAAAGCACTTTGTGCTCTCCGCAGTAACCCCAATATCTACCCGAACTTCCCCCCTTGTCTTGCACCGTCACGTCCACTTATGCAACCGGTCGCCGGCATCCATGATAACGAAGTTCCCGTGTTATACCCCAATCACCATAACCAAGGAAATGCCAGTGGTATGGTAGTCACCTGACCGCCTCCCATCAAGAATCCTCGGGCGCGGCCGCTTTGCGGTACCCGTTCCGCCCGTTTCGTTCTACAATGGATCGACCGGCCGGCATGCGAAGGGAGGGTGCGATGAACGACTGCCTGTTCTGCGCCATCGCGCGAAAGGAGCTGGCGTGCGATATCGTCCACGAGGACGACGAGTTCCTCGTCTTCAAGGACATCCAGCCCCAGGCGCCGATCCATCTCCTCATTATCCCGAAGAAGCATATCCCCGGCGCGGCGGAGATCGCGGCCGAGGACGCGCCCCTCGTCGGCCGGATCGTCGCCTTCTCGAAGCAGCTCGCGGAGCGGTGTGCGATCTCGCGGCGCGGCTTTCGCCTCGTCGTGAACTCGGGCTCCGACGCGGGCCAGGCGGTCGACCACCTCCACGTCCATTTCCTCGGCGGGAGAAGGCTCGGCTGGCCGCCGGGCTGAACACCGTCCGCGAGGATCGAGGGCAACTGAAACGGCCCCCGCGGGCGCCCGCAGGCGGACCGATACCGGTCCGGGGGGGGCGGGGCGGCGCGCGCCCGGACGGCCTCGGGAAGAGGGGCAGGAATGGACGGAGGAAGAGGGCGGCTCGCGGGGGGCGCGGGCGCCCGGCCGGGGGAGAGATGTCAGAGCGCATCGAGACGCGCGTCGGCCGCCTGCTTCGCGACAGGGGCCTCACGCTGGCTGTCGCGGAGTCCTGCACCGGGGGGCTGATCTGTCATCGGCTCACGCAGGTGCCGGGATGCTCCGCCTATTTCCTCGGCGGAGCGGTCGCCTACCACAACGCCGTCAAGATCGCCCTCCTCGGCGTCGCCGCGACGACGCTGGCGCGTGACGGCGCGGTGAGCGCCGAGACCGCCGCGGAGATGGCGCGGGGTGCGCGGCGGGTCTTCGGCGCGGACGCGGCCGTCGCGGCCACGGGGATCGCCGGGCCGGCGGGAGGGAGCGAGACGAAACCGGTCGGCCTCGTCTACCTCGCCGTGGCGCACGGCGGCGGCGTGACCGTGCGCAGGCGTCTCTTCAACGGATCCCGCTCCGCGATCAAGTCCCGCGCGGCGGAGGCGGCCCTCGGCCTGCTGAGGGAGTGCCTGCGGGCGACCAGAAAAGCCGGCGTCCGCCACGCGAAGGCGGGCGGCCGGACGCCCGCCGGCGGGAGGCGGAAGGCCCCTCCGGGGCGGAGGCGCGCGGGATGACGCAGCGCCTGTTTGTCGCCATCGAGATCGGAGACGTGGGGAAGAGGGCGCTGGGGCGCATCCAATCCCGCCTGCGGCGTCTCCTCCCCTCCGTGCGCTGGGTCAAGCCCGACACCGTCCACCTCACGTTGAGGTTCATCGGCGACACGGACGAGAGCCGGGTGGGGGATGCCGCGGATGCGCTCGCCCGCGCCGCGGCAGGATGCGCCCCGTTCGACTTCACCCTGCGCGGGGTGGGCGCCTTCCCCGACGCGAGGCGGCCCCGCGTGCTCTGGATCGGCGTGGAGGAGCCGGGCGGCTCCCTCGCCGCGCTCGCCGATCGTCTGAACGCCCGCCTCTCCGCGGCGGGATTCCCCCCCGAGGAGCGCCCGTTCAGCCCCCACATCACCATCGGGCGCATAAGGGATCGGGCGGGGGGCGACTGCGTTTCCGCGCTCTCCCCCCTGCACGACGAGCCGGCGGCCAGGGCGCGCGCCTCCGAGGCATGCCTCTTCAGGAGCGCGCTCACCCCCGCCGGGCCGATCCACACCGTTCTGTGCCGGGTCCCGTTCAACGGCTGACCGTGCATCCGTCCCGCCGGATCCCGTCCTCCGGTCCGTCTCCGCGTTCACCAGGAACGGCGGCTCCCGGATCAGGTCCGCGTCGACCGGGAGCGGCGAAGAAAGTCGAAATATCCTGTAATCTTTTCCGGATTTTCGCGACTAGTATGGCGGGAGAGGACAAGATTCCTTACGGGCATCGGGGCCTTTTGTTATAATGCGCCGGTTTCGAGGTGCTGCGAGACCGGCGGACGCGGCGGACTGCGAGGGGAGGAGGGAGCGATGGCGCAGAAAGGCGAGATCAGGGAAGCGAGGGCGGACGAGGGAAGGGGCAAGTCGCTCGAGGTGGCCCTGTCGCAGATCGAGAAGCAGTTCGGCCAGGGCGCCATCATGAAGCTCGGCAGCGCGGCGGCCAAGGTGAGCGTCCCGTCGATCTCCACGGGGGCGCTCTCGGTGGACATCGCCCTGGGGATCGGCGGGGTGCCGCGCGGGAGGATCATCGAGATCTTCGGTCCCGAGTCGTCCGGCAAGACCACCCTCGCCATGACCATCGCGGCCAACGCCCAGCGGGCGGGGGGGACCGCCGCCTTCATCGACGCCGAGCACGCGTTCGACGCCTCGTACGCGCAGAAACTCGGGCTCAACCTCGACAACCTCCTCATCTCGCAACCCGGCTGCGGCGAGGAGGCGCTGAACATCGCGGAGATGCTCGTCCGGAGCAACGCCGTCGACATCGTCGTGGTGGACACGGTCGCGGCGCTCGTCCCCAAGGCCGAGATCGAGGGCGAGATGGGCGACTCGCACGTCGGGCTCCAGGCGCGGCTGATGTCCCAGGCGCTCAGGAAGCTGACCGCGATCATCAACCAGTCCAAGACCTGCTGCATCTTCATCAACCAGCTCCGGGAGAAGATCGGCGTGATGTTCGGCAACCCCGAGACCACCCCCGGCGGCCGGGCGCTGAAGTTCTACTCGTCCGTGCGCCTCGACGTCCGCAGGATCGAGAGCTACAAGAACAGCCAGGGGCAGATCTACGGCAACCGCGTCAGGGTGAAGGTGGTGAAGAACAAGATGGCGCCGCCGTTCCGCACCGGCGAGTTCGACATCCTGTTCAACGAGGGGATCTCGCGCGAGGGGTCGATCCTGGACGTTGGCGTCGAGCAGGGGGTCCTGGAGAAGAAGGGGGCCTGGTTCCTCTACGGGAACGAGAAGCTGGGGCAGGGCCGGGACGCGGCGCGCACCACCCTGAAGGAGAACCACAAGCTGGCGAAGGAGATCACGGACGCGATCAAGAAGAAACTCGATCTGAGATGAAGCGGTACGTGCTGACGCTCGCCCTGATGGTGCTCTGCGCCGCGGCGCTCGTGGTGGCGGTGGCGTTCTACCAGCCGGCGGGCGGGGCGGGCGGCCGGGCGAAAACCGGCGCCCCGCCGGCGCGCGCGGCGCACGCGCAGCCGCTCCCCGAGAAGCCGATCGAGGAGATCGTGGAGTCGGTGGGGCCGGCGGTGGTGGCGCTCAACACGACCGAGAGGAGGCTGATCAGGGCGCGGTTCCGGGACCCGCTCTTCCAGTTTTTCTGGGGAGGGGAGGATTTCATCGCCGAGCGCGAGGGGATCGGGTCGGCGGTCATCTTCGACGCCGAGGGCTACGCGCTGACGAACGAGCACGTGGTGGGCGGCGCGCAGGAGATCGAGGCGATCCTCTCCGACGGCAGGCAGGTCCGGGCGGAGATCTGCGCCGTCGACCGCGCGCACGACCTCGCCCTTATCCGGCTGGAGGCGCGGGGGCTGCCCGTCGCGGAGCTGGGCGGTTCCGGCGACCTGCAGGTCGGGCAGGCGGTGCTGGCGTTCGGCAATCCGTTCGGGACCGCCTCCAGGAGCGCGCAGCCGTCGGTCACGTTCGGGGTGATCAGCGGGCTCCAGCGCAACATCAGGGTCGAGCGCGGGCGCTTCTACCGGGACCTCATCCAGACCGACGCGGCGATCAACCTCGGCAACAACGGGGGACCGCTGGTGGACATGACGGGGAGGGTGATCGGGTTGAACACGTTGATCGTCACCTCCTCGGGCGCCTCCACCGGGGTGGGGTTCGCCATCCCGACGGATCTTGTCCGGGAGCGCCTCGACGATCTGCGGGGGGAGTGCGGCCGCGTCGGGAGGACGAAGCGCCGGCGATGAGGAGAAGGGCGGCGGTGCCGGCGGGCGACGGGGTCGTCGACTACCGGAAGGCGATGGACATCGCCCTGCGCCTCCTCGGCTTTCGAAGCAGGACGGTGCGGGAGCTCGGGAAGCGCCTGGCGGAGAAGGGCGTCGGGGAGGAGGTCGCCGGGCGCGTCCTGGCGCGCCTTGCGGAGCTCGGCTACCTGGACGACCGCAGATTCGCGCTCGACTGGATCAAGGCGCGGTCCGGGGCCAAGTGCCGCAGCGCCTGGGTGCTGAAACGGGAGCTGCGCGAGAAGGGGATCGACCCCGCCCTCGCCGAGGAGACGGTCGAGGAGGCGCTGGATCCGGATGCGGCGTTCCCGGCCGCGTGCGCGATCGCGCGCCAGAAGCTCTCCCGCGGCGGGGAAGCCGACCTGGCGAAATGGAGGGCGCGGGTGCAGGGCGCCCTCCTGCGGCGGGGATTCGACTACGACTTCATCCGCAGGGTGATCGCGGAGACGGCGCCGCGCGAGGCGGACGGGGACGGGTAGGGAAAGGGGCCGCGGATGGTCGCGGCCGCGGGACGACGGATGAACGCCAACGAGATACGCCTGCAATTCGTGGACTATTTCAAGGCCCTCGGGCACCGCCACGTGCCGAGCGCGCCGCTCGTGCCCGCCGACGACCCGACGCTGCTCTTCACGAACGCGGGGATGAACCAGTTCAAGGACGTCTTCCTCGGCGTCGGGACGCGGGACTACACGCGCGCGGTCAACTCGCAGAAGTGCATGCGCGTCTCCGGGAAGCACAACGACCTCGAGGACGTCGGCGTCGACACCTACCACCACACCTTCTTCGAGATGCTGGGGAACTGGTCGTTCGGCGACTACTACAAGCGCGAGGCGATCGGGTGGGCGTGGCGGCTCCTCACCCGCGACTGGAAAATCGCCCCGGAGCGGCTCTGGGCGACCGTCTACGAGAAGGACGAGGAGGCGGCGCGGATCTGGGCCGCGGAGACCGAAATCGGGGAGGGGCGCATCCTGCCGTTCGGCGAGAAGGACAACTTCTGGGAGATGGCGGAGACGGGGCCCTGCGGTCCCTGCTCCGAGATCCACATCGACATGGGGCCGCGGCACTGCCGGCGGGGCGGCGAGCCGGGGCACCGCTGCGCGGTGAACGGCGGCTGCGGCCGTTTCATCGAGATCTGGAACCTGGTCTTCATCCAGTACAACCGCGACGGGACCGGGGCGCTGCACGAGCTGCCCCAGCGGCACGTCGACACCGGGATGGGCTTCGAGCGCCTGGTGGCGGTGCTGCAGGGGGCGGACTCGAACTACGCGACCGACCTGTTCGTCCCCGTCATCAAGGCGGTCGAGGAGGCGTCGGGTCGGCGGTACGGTTCCGACGATTCCTCGGGGACGGCGTTCAGGGCGATCGCCGACCACGCGCGCGCCCTCAGCTTCGCCATCGCCGACGGGGCGCTGCCGTCCAACGAAGGGCGCGGCTACGTGCTGCGGATGATCCTCAGGCGCGCCGTCCGCTACGGGCGCACGCTCGGCCTCGAGGAGCCGTTTTTGCACGCGCTGGTTCCGGTCGTCGCGGAGACGATGGGCGGGGCGTACCCCGAACTCCGGCAGCATCTCGAGCACGTGCGCCGGGTCATCCTCTCCGAGGAGGAGCGGTTCCGCACCACGCTCACCTACGGCCTCGAGCTGCTCACCGAGATCGTCCGGCGCGTCGCGGAGCGCGGCGAGAAACGGATACGGGGCGAGGAGGTCTTCAAGCTGTACGACACCTACGGCTTCCCGGCCGATCTGACGGCGCTGATCGCGCGCGAGCAGGGGCTCTCGATCGACACCGAGTCGTTCGAAACGCTGATGGAGGAGCAGAAGGAGCGCGCGCGGGCGTCGTGGAAGGCGGCGCCCGCCGCGGGCGTGCCGCCGGTCTACCGGGAGATCGCGCGGCGTCTCGCGGCGACACGCTTCTGCGGCTACCGCCTCACCGCCGCGGACGCGACGGTCGCGGCGATCGTCCGGGACGGGGCCGAGGTCGAGGGGCTCGCCGAGGGGGAGGAGGGGGAGCTCGTCCTCGACGAGACGCCGTTCTACGCCGAATCGGGGGGGCAGGTCGGCGACCGCGGCAAGATCGGCGGCGGGGAGGGGGCTGCGCTCGTCTCGGAGACGCGCGCCCCGCTCCCGGGCCTCGTCGTCCACCGGGCGAAGATCGTCGCCGGGACGATGCGGCGCGGGGCGAAGGTCAGGGCCGAGGTGGACGCCGGGAGGCGCGGGGAGACCGCCCGCTGCCACACCGCCACGCACCTGCTCCAGAACGCCCTGCGGCAGGTCCTCGGGGAGCACGTGAAGCAGGCCGGCTCCCTGGTCGAGGCGGGGAGGCTGCGGTTCGATTTCACGCACTTCACCGCAATGACCCCGCGCGAGGTCGAGCGGGTCGAGGAGCTCGTCAACGCGCGGATCCGGGAGAACGCGCCGGTGGAGACGTACGAGCTCCCGTTCGAGGAGGCGCGCTCCAGGGGGATCATCGCCATCTTCGGGGAGCGGTACGGCGACACGGTCCGGGTGATCGACGTGGGCGGCTACAGCAGGGAACTCTGCGGGGGGACGCACGTGCGGGCCGCCGGCGACATCGGCCTCTTCACGATCCTCGGCGAGTCGTCGGTGGCGGCGGGGGTGCGGCGGATCGAGGCGCTCTGCGGGGAGGCGGCGTGGCGGCTGGCGCGCCGGAGGGCCGCCCAGGTGCGCGAGATCGCCGCCTTGTTCAGGACGGACGCCGAGAGCGTGGTGGAACGGGTCGAGACGCTCCGGAGGGAGCACGCGCAGCTCAAGAAGGCCGCCTCCCGGGAGGGGCCCGCGAAGGGGGCCTTCGACGCGGCGGCGCTCGCCGGGAGGGCGCGCGACGCGGGCGGCGCGCCGCTCGTTGCGGCGGCGCTCGACGGGTTCGGGGCGGACGCCCTCAGGGGCGCGGCGGACCGCCTGCTCCAGGCGCTCAAGAGCGGCGTCGTCGTCTTGGGCGCCGTCCAGGACGGCAAGGCGCAGCTCGTCTGCATGGCGACCGACGACGTCGTGGCGCGCGGCCTGAACGCGGGCGCGGTCGTGAAGGAGCTCGCCGGAATCGTCGGGGGCCGCGGGGGGGGGCGCCCGCGGATGGCGCAGGCGGGCGGCCCGCGGCCGGAGAAGCTGGGCGAGGCGCTCGCGAAGGCCCCGGCCCTCGTCGAACGGATGCTGCGGGAGGCGCACAGATGAAACGGGACGACCGGGCAGACGCCGTCGAATCGGCGGTGGCGGGGATCATCGCCCAGGTGCGGCGGGGCGGGGACCGGGCGCTCGTCCGCCTGGCGCGCCGGTACGACCGCGCCCGCATCGGCCCGGGCTCCATCGTCGTGAAGCGGAAGGAGATCGCCGCGGCGCGGCGCCGGACGGGGCCGGGGTTCGCCCGCCTCGTGCAGCGCGTCGCCCGCAACATCGCCGCCTACCACCGGCGGCAGATGCCGCGCCCGGAGATGTTCCGCAACATCCACGGGGCCCAGGTCGGCTGGATCTACGCGCCGGTCGATCGGGTCGGCGTCTACATCCCCGCGGGCAGCGCGCCGCTGGTCTCCACGGGGCTGATGACCATCGTTCCCGCCCGTGTCGCCGGGGTGCGGGAGATCGTCGTGGCCACGCCGCCGCGGCGCGACGGCTCCGTCGATCCGCACCTTCTCGCCGCCTGCCGCGAGCTGGGGGCGGACCTCGTCGTGCGCGCGGGCGGCGCGCAGGCGATCGCCGCGCTCGCCTTCGGCACCCGGAGCGTCCCGCGAGTGGACCTGATCGTGGGGCCCGGCAACGTCTACGTGACCGAGGCCAAGCGCCAGCTCTACGGCAAGGTCGGGATCGACATGACGGCGGGGCCGAGCGAGGTCGCCGTCATCGCCGACGGCCGCGCGGATGCGAAATTCATCGCGGCGGACCTGCTCTCGCAGGCCGAGCACGACCCGCTGAGCACGGCGGTCCTCCTGACCCCCTCGGCCCGCCTCGCGGCGCAGGTCCGGAAGCAACTCCGCGTCCAGGCCAGGGCGCTCCCGAGGATCGCGTCGCTCCCCGGGGGGCGCGCGACGGGGATCCGGATCAAGAAATGCCGCAGCATCGCCGACGCCGTCGCCCGGTCGAACCTGATGGCGCCCGAGCATCTGGAGATCGTCACCGCCGATCCGCGGAAGGTGCTGCAGAAGGTGCGGCACGCGGGGGCGGTCTTCCTCGGGCCCCATACCCCGACCGCCCTGGGGGACTACGTCGCGGGACCGAGCCACGTGCTCCCGACGGGGAGGACGGCGCGATTCGCGCAGGTCCTGTCGGTGGACACGTTCCTGCGCCGGATAAGCTGCGTGCGCTACGACCGGAGATCGGTGCGGCGGGCGGCGGCCGCGGCGGAGCGGCTGGCGGAGATCGAGGGGCTGGAGGCGCATCGGCGGGCGGTCCGCATGCGCTGGGGCGACGACGCGGAGTGACGGCGTGGCGATGAAACTGATGCGGAACGCGGTCGTCGGGATGCGGGGCTACGCGCCGGGCGAGCAGCCGACCGAGGGCGGGTACCTCAAGCTCAACACCAACGAGAACCCGTACCCGCCCTCCCCGCGGGTGGTCGAGGCGCTCGCCGCCGAGGCCGGGCGGCTGCGGCTCTATCCCGACCCGACGGCGAGCCGGCTCCGGGCGCGGATCGCCTCCTACTGCGGCGTGGCGCCGGAGGAGGTGCTCGTGGGAAACGGCTCCGACGAGCTCTTGACGATCGCCGTCCGCACCTTCGCGGACGCCGGCGCCCTCGTCGCGACCCCCGACCCGACCTACACGCTCTACCGGACGCTCTGCGAGATCCAGGGGGCCCGCCACGTTGCCGTCCCGTACCGCGACGACTACTCCCTCAACCCCGATCTCGTCCCGGCGAAGGCGCGCCTCGTCTTCATCGCCAACCCGAACTCCCCCTCGGGGACGCTCCTGCCGGAGGAGACACTCGCGGCGGTGGCGAGGTCGATCTCGGGCGTTCTCGTCGTGGACGAGGCGTACGCGGACTTCGCGAGAACAAACGCCGCGGGGCTCCTCAAGAGCCGCAGGAACGTCGTCATCCTTCGCACGCTCTCCAAGTCGTTCTCGCTGGCCGGGCTGCGCGTCGGCTACGCGCTGGCGGACCGGGAGATCATCGCGGGGTTCGACAAGGTCAAGGACTCCTACAACGTGGGGCGGCTAGCGATCGCGGGCGGCCTCGCCGCGATCGAGGACGCCGCCTGGATGCGCGAAAACGTCCGCCGGATCGTCGCGACGCGGAAGCGGCTCGCGGCGCGGCTCGCGGCGCTCGGCTTCACCGTCTTCCCGTCGGAGGCGAACTTCGTCCTCGCGCGGATCTCCTCCTACCCCGCGCGGCAGATCTACGAGCATCTGAAGAAGCGGCGGATACTGGTGCGCTACTACGACACCCCGCGCCTGGCGGACTGTGTGAGGATCAGCGTCGGCACCGACGAGGAGATCGAGCGGCTCCTCGAACAGATCGCGGAGATCATCGGCTGGAGGGCGGGCGAGGGCGGCGGGCGGGGAGGGGGACGATGAGATCGAGGAAGGCGGCGGTCGAGCGGAAGACGCGGGAGACGGAGATACGGCTGCGCCTCGACCTGGACGGCGCGGGCAGGGGGCGGGTGCGCACGGGGATCGGGTTCCTCGACCATATGCTGGAGCTGCTGACCGCGCACGCGGGGATGGACCTCGACCTCTCGGCCAGGGGCGACCTGTGCGTCGATGCGCACCACACCGTCGAGGACGTCGGCATCTGCCTCGGCGAGGGGATCAGGAAGGCGCTCGGGCGCAAGGAGGGGATCGCGCGCTACGGCTCCTGCCTCCTCCCGATGGACGAGGCGCTGGTCTCCGCGGCGCTCGACGTCAGCGGCCGGCCGCACCTCTCGTACCGGGTGAAGGTCGGGAGGAGGAAGATCGACTCGTTCGACACGGAACTCGTCGAGGAGTTTTTCCAGGCGCTGGTGAACCATGCGGGACTGACGCTGCACGTCGATCTCGTGCGCGGCAGGAACGCGCACCATATCGTCGAGGCGGTGTTCAAAGGCGTGGCGCGGGCGCTCAAGGCGGCCGCGGCGCGGCCGGGCGGGGCGAACGGCGTCCCGTCCACGAAGGGGACGCTGTAGGCGTCCGCAACGCCGGGCGCCCGGAGCGGCATGCCGTGTGGATCCGATGGATACCGGATCGAGGATCGCGATCGTCGACTACGGGATGGGGAACCTCCACAGCGTCCGGAAGGCGTTCGAGGCGTGCGGGGGGGAGGCCGCTCTCGCCCGCGATCCGGCGGAGGTCGCCCGGGCCGACGCGCTCGTGGTCCCCGGCGTGGGCTCGTTCGGCGACTGCGTCGAGAACCTCGCCCGCGCCGGTCTGAAAGACGCGATCGCGGCGTGCATCGGCTCCGGCAGGCCCTACCTCGGCATCTGCCTCGGCCTCCAGATCCTCTTCTCCTCGAGCGAGGAGGCGCCCGGGACGCCGGGCCTCGGGATCATCCCGGGGAAAGTCCGCAAATTCGCCGGATCCCTCAAGGTCCCGCACATGGGCTGGAACACGATACGCCTCGCCGGGCGGGGGGGAGGGGAGACCGCCGGGGCGGGGTGCTGTCCGCTCTTCCGCGGGATCGAAGACGGGGCGTACGTCTACTTCGTCCACTCGTTCTACCCGGAGCCGGAGGATGAAGCGGTGACGGCGGCGGTGACGGAGTACGGGGTGCCGTTCGCGTCGGCGATATGGAACGGCAATCTCATGGCGACGCAGTTCCACCCGGAGAAGAGCCAGCGCGTCGGGCTCGCCATGATCCGGAACTTCGTCGCGTTCGCCTCGGCGCGCGCGGCGGCGGGGCGCGAAGCGCCGGGAGGGGCGCGATGATCGTCATCCCCGCGATCGACATCCGAAACGGCAGGTGCGTGCGCCTCTTCCAGGGGCGCGAGGACCGGGAGACGGTGTACGGAGACGACCCGGCGGCGATGGCGTTGCGCTGGAAGGCGGAAGGGGCGCGCGTGGTGCACGTGGTCGACCTGGACGGGGCGTTTGCGGGGGAGCCGCGGAATCTTCGCGCGGTGCGGGAGATCGTCGAGAAAGCCGCCCTGCCGGTGGAGTTCGGCGGGGGGCTGCGCTCGATCGACTCCGTCCGGAAGGTGTTCAGGCTGGGGGTCGCCCGCGCCATCCTCGGCACCGCGGCGATCCGCGATCGGGGCCTCCTCCGGGCCGCCGCCGCCGAGTTTCCGGGCAAGATCTTCGTGGGGCTCGACGCGAGGAACGGCGTCGTGACGGTGGAGGGGTGGAAGACCGATTCGGGCGTGCGGGCGCTGGACCTGCTCGCGGAGGTGGAGAAGGACGGGGCGGCCGGGGCGATCTACACCGACGTCGCCACGGACGGCGCCTTGTCCGGGCCCGATTTCGCGGCCGTTGAGAGGATATACGCCGCGGCCCGCGTCCCCGTGATCGCCTCGGGAGGCGTGGGAACCGCCGAGCACGTGCGGCGCCTCGCCGCGATCGGCCGCGGGGGGCTGTACGGCGCGATCGTCGGCACGGCGCTGTACGACGGCGTCCTGACGCTCGCCGACGCGATCGCCGCGGCATCGGAGGGCGGACGGGGCGCGAGAGGCGGCGCCTGATGCTCGCGCGCAGGATCATCCCCTGCCTGGACGTGAAGGAGGGGCGGGTGGTGAAGGGGGTGCGGTTCGTGAAGCTCCGCGACGCGGGCGATCCGGCGGAGGCCGCGCAGGCGTACGACGAGGCCGGGGCGGACGAGATCGTCTTCCTCGACATCACCGCCTCGCACGAGGGGAGGCCGACGATCGTGGACGCGGTGCGCCGCGCCGCGGACCGGGTCTTCATGCCGCTCACCGTCGGGGGCGGCGTGCGGACGCTGGAGGATATCCGCCTCCTCCTCCGCGCCGGGGCCGACAAGGTGTCGCTCAACACCGCGGCGGTCGCCGACCCGTCGTTCATCGACCGGGCCGCGCGGGCGTTCGGGTCGCAGTGCATCGTGCTCGCCGTCGACGCGCGGCGCGCGGAGGGCGGCTGGGAGGTGTACACGCACGGCGGGAGGACCCCGGCGGGGAAGGACGCGGTCCGGTGGGCGGTCGAGGGGGCGGCGCGGGGCGCGGGCGAGATCCTCCTGACCGGCATGGACGCCGACGGCACCGAGGACGGGTACGACCTCGCCCTGACGAGGAGCGTCTCGGGGGCGGTGGGCGTGCCGGTGATCGCCTCGGGCGGCGCGGGGACGCTCGAGCACCTCCGCGAGGCGCTCACGGAGGGGCGGGCGGACGCCGCGCTCGCGGCCTCGATATTCCATTTCGGGACGTACACGGTCGGGGAGGCGAAACGGTACCTGAAACAGCGGGGGGTGGAGGTGAGGGTATGAGGATGCCGCAGGGGCTCAAGTTCGACGAGAAGGGGCTGGTGACCGCGGTGATGCAGGACGCCGGCACCGGCGAGGTGCTGATGGTCGCCTTCATGAACGCGGAGGCGCTCGCCAAAACGCTCGAAACGGGTCTGGCGCATTTCTGGAGCCGCTCGCGCGGGAAGCTCTGGCTCAAGGGGGAATCCTCCGGCCACGTGCAGAAGGTGAAGGAGGTGCGCGTGGACTGCGACGCGGATGCCGTGCTCCTGAAGATCGAGCAGAAGGGGGGGGCATGCCACGCCGGCTACCGCTCCTGCTTCTACCGGAGGCTGAAGGAGGACGGGGGGTACGAGACGGCGGGGGAGAAGGTCTTCGACCCCGGCACGGTGTACAAGTGAAGCGCCCCCCCCGTGCCGCGGGGGGCGCGGGGAAGGAGAAGATTCTTCGCCGCGGCGGGAGGGCAGCGAGGCCGACATGTTCACGCCTGACCTGAAGGAGTTCGTCAAGAAATCGCGCGAGGGGAACCTCATACCGGTCTACAAGGAGATCATGGCCGATATGGAGACGCCGCTCTCCGCCTTCCTGAAGCTCGAGCGGGGGAGGTACGCGTTCCTGCTCGAGAGCGTGGAGGGGGGGGAGCGGATCGGCCGCTACTCGTTCCTCGGGTGCAACCCGGGGAAGGTGTTCACGGCGAAGGGGAGGACGGTCACCGTGGAGGACGAGGCGGGACGGCGCTCCTTCGAGAGCGCGACCGACCCGCTCGACGATCTCGCCGCGCTGCTCGGGGCGTACCGGCCCGTCGCCGTCCCCGGCCTCCCCCGCTTCAGCGGCGGGGCGGTGGGGTACGCCGCGTACGACGCCGTGCGCTACTTCGAGAAGCTCCCCGACACGAACCCGGACGACCTCGGTTTGCCGGACCTGCTCTTCATGTTCACCGACACGATCCTGATCTTCGACCATGTGCGGCACACGATCAAGATCGTCTCCAACGCCCGCGTGGACTCCGACCCGGCGCGGGCGTACGACACCGCGGTGCGCACGATCCGGCGCATCGAGGAGCGCATGCGCAATCCGCTCCCCGCGAGGCCGATCGAGATCGCCCCCGTACAAGGCGAGGCGTCGTTCCGCTCCAACGTCACGCGGGAGGAGTACGAGGCGATCGTCGCCCGGGCGCAGGAGTACATCAGGGCCGGCGACGTGATACAGGTCGTCCCCTCCCAGCGCCTCGAGACCGAGGTGCACGCCCCCCCGTTCAACGTCTATCGCGCCCTCCGCTCGATCAACCCGTCGCCGTACATGTACTACCTCCAGCTCGGGGACGTCTGCGTGGTCGGCTCCTCCCCCGAGGTGCACGTGCGCTGCGAGGACGGGCTCGTGGAGGTCCGCCCGATCGCGGGGACCCGGCCGCGCGGGAGGGACGAGGGGGAGGACCTCGCGCTCGAACGGGAGCTTCTCGCCGATCCGAAGGAGCGCGCCGAGCATATCATGCTCGTGGACCTCGGGCGCAACGACATCGGGCGGGTGTGCCGCTACGGGACGGTGAAGCCGCAGGAGCTGATGGTCGTCGAGCGGTACTCGCACGTGATGCACATCGTCTCCGACATCCGGGGGCGCCTCCGCGAGGGCGCGACCGCATTCGACGTCCTGCGCGCCTCGTTCCCCGCGGGGACCGTCTCGGGGGCCCCGAAGATACGGGCCATGGAGATCATCGACGAGCTCGAGAACCGGCGGCGCGGGCCGTACGCGGGGGCGGTGGGGTACTTCAGCTTCACCGGGAACCTCGACTGCTGCATCACCATCCGTACGATCCTGATCAAGGGGACGCGGGCGTTCGTGCAGGCGGGCGGGGGCGTCGTCGCGGACTCGGTGCCCGCGCGGGAGTACGAGGAGACGCTGAACAAGGCCCGCGCGATGCTGCGCGCGATCGCCATGGCGGAGGGATTGCGGTGAGGCGGCCATGCTCCTGATGATCGACAACTACGATTCGTTCGTCTACAACCTCGTCCAGTATTTCGGCGAACTGGGGGAGGAGCCGCGGGTCTATCGGAACGACCGGATCAGCGTCGCGGAGGCCGAGGCGCTGAAGCCGGACCGGATCGTGATCTCGCCCGGCCCCTGCACGCCCCGCGAGGCGGGGGTCTCGAAGGAGATCGTCGCGGCGTTCGCGGGCAGGGTCCCCCTCCTCGGCGTCTGCCTCGGCCACCAGTGCATCGCGGAGGCGTTCGGCGGCGAGGTCGTGCGGGCGGAGCGGCTGATGCACGGCAAGACCTCGATGATCCGGCACGACGGAAAGGGGCTCTTCGAGGGGCTCCCCAACCCGTTCGAGGCGACGCGCTACCACTCGCTCATCGTCAGGCGCGCTACGCTTCCCGGCTGCCTCGAGGTCACCGCGGAGACCGCCGAGGGGGAGATCATGGGGCTCAGGCACCGCCTGCACGCGGTCTGGGGCGTCCAGTTCCACCCCGAATCCATTCTCACCGCGGAGGGGATGCGCCTGCTCGCGAACTTCCTCCGCGCGAGGTAGGCGCCCGCCTCGCCGGGCGGGACGCCGGAGGGGGACGATGCACGGCGGGAGGATCGGATGGCGGCGGCGCGACTCCGGCGAGCGTTCGTTCGCCGCGACGGCGCGCCCCGCGGTCGTCAACGCGGCCCGCGCGCGGTACCTGTTCGCGCGCCCCTTCTGCGCGGGCGGGGACCTGCTTGACATCGGCTGCGGGCCGGGGGACGGCCTCGCCCTCGTCTCCGGCGCGGCGCGGCGCGCCGTGGGCCTGGACTACTCCGCCGATACGCTCGTCGCCTGCGCGCCGGCCCTCGAGGCGGCGGGGATCCGCCCCGTCGCGGGCGACGCGCTCGCCCTCCCGTTCCTCGACCACAGCTTCGACGCGGTCACCGCCTTCGAGGTGATCGAGCACCTCCCGGACCCGGCCCGTTTCCTCTCGGAGACGTTCCGGGTCCTCGCCCCCGGGGGCGTCGCCGTCATCTCGACGCCGAACAGGCCCGTCTACAGCCCGCGGGGGACCTGGCTCGACTACCATCTGCGGGAGTACGACGCCGGGGAGCTGCGGGCGCTCCTGGAACCGTTCTTCCCCGAGATCTCGCTCTTCGGCCAGGAGCACCGAACCCGCGACGCGCAACTCGACTGCTCTCCCCTCAACAGATACCTCTACCCGCTCAAGCGTCGCCTCGACCCGCGCGGGGTGCTCCTGAACCGCCTCCGGGCGGCCTACGTCTATCTCCGGTGGGGGGAGAGGCCGGGGGACTGCACGCCGGGCGATTTCCCGGTCCTGGAAGGCGGCGTCGACCGCCGGCCGATCCTCGTCGCGGTGTGCGTCGCGGAACGAAACGACCGGCCGCGGGAAGGGGGCGGCGATGCGCGCCGTTAGCGCGGAAAGGCGGGCGCGGGCGGCGGGGGAGGCGGCGGATCGCGCCGCGTCCCCTCCCGAGAAGTACCTTCGCTGCCTCTGGTACGACGGGCGCCGCTTCCTCAAGCGCGGCATCCGCACGCGGGACGGCGCGAGGATCGAGATCGTCTCGCCGGGGGCCTGGAACACGGGGCGCGGGCCGGATTTCCTCGGCGGGGTCTTCAGACTGGACGGCCGTGCGACGGTCTGCGGAGACGTCGAGGTGCACCGGCGCAGGCGCGACTGGGCCGCGCACGCCCACCGGCGCGATCCCGCCTTCGGCGGGGTGCGTCTCCACGTCTTTCTCCTCGACGACGGGCGGCGCGACTGCTGCCGGAACCACCTGGGCGACCCGGTGACGGAGCTGTGCCTTCGGGGCCAGACACGCCGTCCCGCCGAGGAGGCCGCGCGCCTGATCGATCCGCGCGACTACCCGTACCGGGCCGGAGGGGCGCGGGGGAGGTGCGGGGCGGTCGCGGGCGCCGGGGGAGGGGAGCGGCTGGCCGTCTTACTCCGCCTCGCCGGGAAGGAGCGTCTGCGCGTGAAGATCGCCCGCGCGCGGCGCCTCGCGCGGCGGCACGGGCGCGAACAGGCGCTCTACCTGCTCATCCTCGAAACGCTCGGCTACTCCGCGCACAAGGGTGCGTTCAGGCGCCTCTCGCGGCTCCTCCCCTGGAGGACCCTGCGCCGCATCGCCGCACACGCGGGGCCGCGCGACGCACACGCGGCGGTCGAGACGGCGCTCCTGGGCGCCGCGGGCCTCATCCCCCCCTCCGCCGCGCCGGCATGGGACCGCGAGACGCAACGCGCCTGGCGGGCGGCGAAACGCGGATGGCGCCTGATCGAAACCTCCCGCGGCGTCGGGGGGATGGACCCGGCGGTGTGGCGCGGCGGCGCCCAGCGTCCCGCGAGCGCGCCCCCGCGCCGGCTCGCGGCCGCGGGCGTCCTCTTCGCCCGGTGCGCGAAGAAGGGCCTCGTCCGCACCCTCCTGCCGCGGGGACGCGGAGCCGTTCCCGGCGCCCTGGAGCGGCGGCTGGCGCGGCTTCTCGACGGCGCCCCCCGTTCCTACTGGGACCTGCGTTGCGCCTGGGGCGGCAGACGGCTTCGCCGGCCGTGCGCCCCCATCGGGCCGGAGCACCGCGTGAAGATCGTCGCCAACGTGCTGCTCCCGTTTCTGCATCTCGAAGGCCAGCGCGCGGCCGCCCGGGCCGTCTTCGAATCCCTCCCCGCGGTCGAGCCGGACTCGTGCGTGAAGGCGATGATGGCGCGTCTCGTCGGAGGCGGAACGCCGTTCCCGCGCCGGTGGGGCTTCGCCGCCCAGCAGGGGCTGCTGTGCCTGCACCGGCGTCTCTGCGTAAAGGACAGGTCCGGCTGCCGCCGCTGCCGCCTGCCGGGCCTGCTGAGGGGTGGCGCAGGCGAAGCGCGCCGCATGACGGGGCTCACTTGAGCTCGGGCGCCGGACGGCGAGATCGGTGGGACCGGCGGTACGCGGCAGGGCATCCGTCCTGGGAGACGGGGAGGCCGTCCACGGAGCTGGCCACACTGCTCCGGTCCGGGAAGGTCCCCGTCGGAAGCGCCCTCGAGCTGGGCTGCGGGCGGGGCGCGAACGCCTGCTACCTCGCGGCGCAGGGGTTTGCGGTGACCGCGGCGGATATCTCCGCAACCGCCGTCGAGGCGGCGCGGCGCGCGGCGGCCGGGCGAGGGCTGACCGTGGATTTCCGCATCGCGGATTTGGCGGCCGATCCCGACCTCGGCGGGACGTACGACTTTCTCTTCGACCGGGGAGCGTACCACGCCGTCCGGCTGGCGGATGCACACGCATTCCTGCGCCTGCTCGCGAAGGTCAGCCGAACGGGCACGCGGTATCTGTGCCTCTGCGGAAACAGCAGGGAGCGCTGCGTCTCGGGCCCGCCGGTCGTCACCGAGGAGGAACTGACCGCGGAACTCGGCTCGCTCTTCGAGATAGTCGATCTCCACGAATTCCGCTTCGACGAATCCCCGGGGAGGGAGGGCCGCCCGCTCGGCTGGTCGGTTTTCATGCGTCGGCGCGGCGGGTGAAGCGCGCCTGCGGGGGGCGATGGGGCGGCGCGGCGGGCGCATCCCCCCCCAGAAGTCGCCGCGCCCGGGCGACTGCGGCCCCCCCCCCGCCGATCATGCAACAAAAAGTGTGGGCTTTCCGCCGAAGGGCTTAGTCAAATAGCCGGGCACAAGCTCTCCGGATTTATACACGACATACGTAAACAGCGCCAAATTGAGGTTTGCTCGTCCCTGGAAGT